>JAPCJV010000207.1 GCA_027886785.1 Nitrososphaerota archaeon
GTAGGAATATTTGCGAGACCGATGGCGAGCACCGTATTTTGTATTCCTGCTCCCAATAACGAAACGAGAATTATGGACAGAATCAGAGAGGGAAGGGAGAGCCAGATGTCGAAGATCGCTTCGAGTACCCGATCCACTTTTCCTTTTATCCACCCTGCAGCGACTCCCAGGGCAATACCCACTCCACCGGCGAGAATTGTCGATAGAATTCCGACGGTGAAGGAGACCCTTGTACCATATATTATCCGGCTAAACATATCCCTGCCGAGCTGATCCGTTCCCAGAAGATGTTGATAGGAGGGTCCCTGGAGGGCCGTATACACATCGATCTTGTACGGATCCTGCGTAGCAATGAAGGGTGCAAAAATTGCTGCGAGTGCGTTGGCTGCGACAATGATTAGACCTACGACTGCAAGCTTATTTTTCAAAAACCGGTAAAGCCACTTTGGAGCGGTTCTCCCGAAAAGGGCGTAACTCACTGTCGAAGTTTTTTGTGCCATAGCCCGGCTTGATCTTTGCTCCAAACCCTGGCGATCTTTACCGCAACCGAATCCTCGGGTCAATTACTGCGTACAGAATATCGACAACCGTATTCGCCAGCACGAAAATAAAACCCGTGTACAATACAAAGGCCTCGATCAATGGATAATCGCGCGAAAGCATCGCAGTTAGCGCGAGATCCCCGATTCCCAGATAATGAAATACATATTCGATCGTGACCACGCCACCGAGGCTGCTGCCAAAATACAAGCCCATCAAAGTCAGTGTAGGAATCATCGCGTTCCTGAAAGCATGCCGGTAAATCACGATCCTTTCTTTAAGCCCCTTGGAGCGTGCAGTAAGTATGTAATCTTCGCCAAGAGCTTCCACCATCGAAGCTCTCAGGATCCGAGCGATTATCCCCAGCGTGGAAAGAGCTAAGGCCAGAGAAGGGAGAATGAAGTACCGAATTCCGTCCAGGGAAAAAGGATTGGCGTACCCCACCGCGGGAAAAATGTGCAGAGTGAATGAAAAAAGGCTGATCAAAAGGAATCCCAGCCAAAAGGTAGGCATGCTGATCCCCACCAGTGAAAGGATCCTCGTAAGATAATCGATGACGGAATTTCGTTTTACCGCAGAGATCACGCCCAAGGGGATAGCAGCTAACAAGGCCATGATGGTGGATACGATCGTAAGTGTCAGAGTAACAGGCAGACGATCGAGGATCAATGTGCTAACTGGTGCGTTGAGAAAGTACGAAACTCCCAGATTGCCTTGGAGAACTCCAATTAACCATCTTTCGAATTGGATGGGAGGAGGAACGTTTAGACCAAATTTTGCCTGAAAGAAAGCGATCTGAGTTGGATTCAATCCGCCTCCAGTTGGCCTCAATTGGGCGATGATCAGGCCGACCGGCCCGCCCGGCGTCAAGTAGAGGAGAAGAAAATCGAAGACCGCTAACCCAAACAGTGTGGGAAAAATCAGCAGTAGCCGGGTTACGACATACTTCAGCATGTAGTGTAGTACCTTACGATCGAAAAACCAGCAAAATAAAGAAACAGTAGGAAGAGCACCGAGAAAAGGTGCTCAATGAGTAGGGGCGAGGTAAGCTGTGTTTGTGAGGATCTGATACACAGGATGTTCGTTCCAACCCTGAAGGTTGTTCTGCTTTAGCCAAAGATCGGTGATGTTGTATGTTCCAGGGTAAACCGCAGCGTCAACGAACATGCCCGAGAGCTGCTGGTAGATCTGTTGTCTCTTTACCGGATCTTGCTCAACTTCGCCTTGATCAATTAGAGCGTCCACCTGAGGGTTGCTGTAGCGAGAAGGATTCCAATCCGGAGATTTGGAATAAAGATAAGATCTAAACATCGGTCCTGGATCCGGAACTTGAGCGCCATCGCTCTGCATGGAGATGTGCCAGACATTTCCAGCTGGTGGAGTTTGACCAACAGGCACAAGCCAATTGGAGTAGAAAGTAGAGGAATCTACGATTTTCAGGGTAACGTTGAAACCCATGTCTTTCAGATTGCCGAGAACGATGTCTCTCTCGGAAGGAAGGCGTCCCGCGTAAATGACGAAAGTGATTGGAGTACCCGATTGCACCCCAGCTGCGGTCAACATTTGCTGGGCTTTCGGCAGGTTGTAATCGTATTTGGTCGCGGTGGGATTGTATGCCCAGTGGTCGGGCGTGACAGGTTGATAGGCTCTCTGGTACAAACCGCCGTAGAGAGCTAGGATAGAGCCCCAGTCGATTCCCCACGCCACTGCCTGCCGCACAGCCTGTTTATCAAATGGCGGTTGCTGCGTGTTCATGGTAACATCATACTGCCCGATGGGAAAGTTCTGCTGCACGATGTGGCTAGTAGCAATGGTTCCGGCCTGGGCGATCCCAGTTCCGAGAATAATCGCTACGTCTCCCCACTGAAAGCTTTCAGACTGAAAACCGGCGAGAATCGCGCTCGGATCGGCGGACCCCGTCCACCGAACTTCGTCAAGATACGGACCTGCTCTCCAGTAGTTGGGATTTTTCACAAAACTGATGTACGATCCGGCTATGTTTTCTCCATTGAACTTGAAGGGCCCAGTACCAATGGGATTCTTCAAAAAGTTAGCTTCGTTACCCTGCCTAGATTTGGGTATCATGAGCAAATAAAAATTGCCGAGCCACTGGACTGCAGGCGCATAGGGATTTTTTAGGGCGATCGTTACAGTGTGCGCGTCGGGAGCTGTAACGCTTGATATGAATCCCAAATAACCCGCGGCTAGACTGCCAGAAGTTGAGCTTTGATATTGAGCAATAGAATAGAGGACATCAGCCGAAGTAAAATCCGTTCCGTCATGCCATTTTACATTCTGCCTCAAGTTCACCGTTATGGTCTTCTTATCGGAGGACAATGTGTAGCCCGAAGCTAGCCCTCCGTTGGGATCGAAATCCGTGCTGGGGTAAGGCTTGTACTCGAAAAGCCTTTCGAACATCATCCAGTTGAATTCGTCCGGAGTATAGACGATCTTCAATGGATCCTCCTGCCCCGCGATAGAGGCAAAGCTCGTTCCCATGACAGCGTTAACTATTCCACCCGACACCGGTCCAGTCGCAAGTCCTGTAGTTGTTGTCGCTGTTGTCGTAGCCACAGTAGTTTGCGTTTGAGTGTTGATCTGAGTTTCAGTAATTGTCTGGGGAGGTTTGGTTGCAAAATAGGCACCGACACCGCCGACCGCGATCACAGCGATCGCAGCCCCGACGCCCACTTTAGCGGCCGAGCTCATAGCTTGCCGGCGTGTAAGCTTTCTTTCAAGAAATCTTTGAAAAGGAATATCCTGAGGTCTAACCTCTACAGGAGTTTTAGACTGCTTCTTTCGTTTCAATAATCCGGAAGCAAAATATAGAATCTATTTAAGGATTCACAGAAAAGTACACATTGCGGCGCCGCAAGGAATCCAGAAGGGCCCGCATCCGGCAGGACTCCTTCTGTTTTGCGATCCTTTGAAGATCTAAGCAGCGCTTGCTAAAGTTTCTAGGACATGGTTCTTCGCGAGGATTTCCCTTACCATCTGCACGGATTCTTTGCCTATCTTTCGCTGCGGCGGCATGGGATCGCCGACAGGTTTCCCGACAGCTTCCATGATAGCCGCCGAGATCGCCCCTTCGCCTACTCCCTCGTACGAGAAATCTTCCGCGGAGCCCAGGACGTCGCGCCACGCGTGCAAGCGTCGGAACTCGGAATCGAACTTGTCGTACTCACCGTTTTGGAGCATGGTGTACAGATAAATTTCCGCCTTGGGTGCGATATTTCCCAGCAGGGAGATGTAACCCTTGGCGCCGAACTTGAATGCAGTCGTGATGAGAAAGCCATTTTCTATGATGTTGATGTCGTTGTGAAATTCTTTCAGAACGGTGATGTAGTTGTACGCGTCGTTGGAAGTCCACTTTGCCCCCACAATATTGTCCAACCCGATCAATCTTCGCATTAACTTGGGTTTGATTTCGTAATTCATCGCGCACCATGGAGTGTTGTAGACCATGATGCCGCACTCCGTCGCGTCGTTGATCATGCTGTAATGCAGAAAGGCTTCGTCATCGACCGGCGCCATATAATGCGGTGGATTTACCTGGAGAAAGTCGACCCCATAGTCAGAGGCTAATTTTGCCTTCCGGACAGCTTCCTTGGTGCAACTATCGAAAACTCCCATCATCGTTGGGACTTTACCGTTAGCAGCGTCTACGATCGCCTTCATTGCTTGATCGTATTCCTCTCTGGTAAGAAAATAGCCGGCGCCCAGGCCCGAATTCCCCATCAACACGCCTTTTCCTTCGACCATTCCCTGGTCGATGAGCCACGTAACGTGCTCCCTTAGAGTCTCAACATCTAACTCATAATGACCCTTCGTCGGGGTCGGAAGAGATAGAACGATGCCTTTTAGCCGATCTTTCTTTGCCAATTAAGTTCTGGCCCGAGAAACAAATGAAAGGTATTTCTCTTTTTTGCGAAGATTGGTACGCTAAATGAAATGCAGGGAGAAAAAAGATGCTTTAATTCTCAGGTAAACGAATGAAGATCTACAGGAAATGAGGGAAGGAGACAATGAAACAAGAACGAAGCCCGACTGGAAGGACTACA
>JAPCJV010000208.1 GCA_027886785.1 Nitrososphaerota archaeon
CCGGAAGGCCGGCATGCGCCATTTCGACGAGGCCGTGGCCCTTTCCGCCTAACACATCCTTGCCTAGCCCATAGGCTTCGTCGAGAAGGTACACATTCTCAGAAACGGCTGTCTGGGTGGTCAAAAGCTACGCTACCGCTCACCAATTGTCCGAATGTTGTATATTTAGGTACCTTCACTTTTCACCAAATACGATCTAGGGAAGGAATTTCACGCTACAAATGGGAACTTCGCAAGTTTTGCTGCAACAATACTTTGGGAAAATTTCGTCAAATATTGGAGCTATATCCAGATTGGAATAAACGACTAACAAAGCATAGCGCGATATAACCACGATTTGGGAGCAAAAGAAATTTGGAAACTAGGGGCGCCCCTAGGGGGATCGCAAGCGGAAGGAGGAAATTCGTGAATAGCTCGTTCCAAGCTCAGTTTGCGTCCCTCAGCTAGCAACAAGCAGTAGAAGCTCTTCAGGGGATTCTGCTCTTTGATGCAGGTTTGTTACTGCTCTAAAACATCATTGCTTTATTACGCCATTTCTTGCGCGATCGCCCAACGGTGCAAGATTCCGTACCGTTCGGCTTGAATCGAGCTCTGTTTGCCTTCCGGTGGATTGCCATCAAAGAATAGCTCTTTGCATTTAGATGAAAAAAGTATTTTTCGAGACCGTACTATCTAGAGGTAATCAGGATGTCATAGCATTGTTTTGGGCCTCTTTTCGAGGCGAAGAACAACTAAGATTGAATTTTCCTAAGATGAATGATTCCGAGAACGGCTGGTTTTTATCACTGGCCTGAACATTCTTCATCCAGAATATGAAATCAGAGCGCGTCATCGCGCAGGGTTCTCGGCAGGTTTCCAAGGAGAATCTGTTTGTGTATGTGGATGGCAAACTGTTTCCGAGGGCCGAGGCGAAAGTCTCTGTTTTCGACCATGGTCTGCTGTACGGCGATGGTGTGTTTGAAGGGATCAGGGCGTACGAGGGAGTGGTGTTCAAACTCAAAGAGCACATCGATCGTCTGTACGAATCCGCGAATTACATCCGCCTCCAGATTCCGATGAAAAGAGAAGTGATGATGGATGCGGTACTGGAAACGCTGCGAAGGAACAAGTTGCATGACGCGTACATCAGGTTGCTAGTCACGCGGGGTGTCGGGGATCTAGGTCTGAATCCCACGATCTGTAAAGATCCATCCATTATCGTCATAACAGAACCCGCCAGGCCTTCAGAAGATCCAAGGACGCACGCGATCGGCAAAACCACGATCATTTCCTCGATCCGCAGGGACCCGGTGGATGCCACTTCGCATGAAGTAAAATCGCTGAATTACATGAATAGCATCCTGGCTCGCTGGGAAGCGATCGAAGCGGGGGTGGATGAAGCAATCATGCTCGACACGCGGGGTTTTGTGTCGGAAGCCACAGCGGAAAACGTCTTCATTGTGAGAAATGGCCAACTGGCAACGCCTTCGACAAATTCTGCCATTTTGCACGGCGTTACGCGGCAAAAAGTCCTAGAAATTGCAATAAATCTGGGATACAGCGTGAGCGAAAGAGAAATCACTCCCTTCGAGCTCATCAACGCGGATGAAGTGTTCTTGACCGGAACGCTGGCGGAAATTGTTCCCGTGATCAAAGTGAGCGGAAGAGTGATTGGAACGGGAAAAGTGGGACCCATAGCCGCAAAAATTTACGGAGAATTCCTGAAAGTGAGAACGAGCCCCGAGGAGGGCTCGCCAATTTTCGCTGGGGTATAGTAAAGGAGGGTCTAAAGGGAAAAATATTCTAAATAGAAAGTTTACTTACCCAGGCACAACGCCTATATACCAATTCTCTTTAGGATCTAGATGTATCTGTTTTCTACCGTAGGGTATGTCATCGATACGAAGGCGTTTTCGTCCTGGTTAAGAAAAGCAAGAAAGATGAGGTAGTGGAGGAAGTCAAAGTAACGGATCACGTGCTTGTCCCCAAGCATGAGATTCTATCACCGGATCAGAAGAAGGAAGTGCTCGCGAACTTTAACGCGACCGAAGAACAGTTTCCGTTTTTGTTCAATATCGATCCGGTCGTCAGAGAGATCGGTGCAAAGCCGGGAGACATGGTGAAGATCACCAGGGTAAGTGACACTGCGGGAGAAACCACGTACTATCGATTTGTTGTAGAATCGGCGTGATTTAGAAAAAAATGCAAAAAGAAATTTCCCAACCGTATGACGCGTGGCCCGTACTTCAGGACATTTTGAACCGCGAGGGTGTTGCAAGGCAGCACCTGAACTCGTACAACGAGTTCATCCAGAGAGGACTCCAGAGCATCATCGACGAGATCGGCTCGATCGACATTGAAACAGTGGGTACTCCGTACAAAGTAAAATTTGGAAAAGTAAAGCTGAAGCTTCCCAGAGTAGTCGAAATTGATGGCTCTGTGAGCAACATCCTTCCTCTAGAGGCTAGACTGCGCAACCTCTCGTATGCGTCTCCCATTTTCGTGGACATGACCGTCGAGGAAGACGGGATCGTAAGAGAATCTCAGGAGCAGCACATCGGAGACCTGCCTGTGATGGTAAAGTCGGATCGCTGCATGCTCGCGACCATGAATCCCCAGCAGCTTATCGAGGTCGGAGAGGATCCTAAAGATCCAGGTGGGTATTTCATCATCAACGGATCGGAGAGAGTGATCGTAGGTCTCGAAGATCTTTCGCCTAACAAGATCCTGGTCGACGTGGAAAAAGTCGGAGGCGTCACGAATTACAAGGCAAAAGTGTATTCTTCCATTGTAGGATACAGAGCCAAGCTCGAATTGACTCTGAAACAGGACGAGTCCATCAGCGTGAAGCTGCCGAGCTCACCCGTAGATCTTCCGTTAATTATTGTCATGCGCGCTTTAGGTCTAGAAACCGACAAAGAGATCGCGGACGCCATCTCCCTAAAGCCCGAAATCCAGGATCGGCTGGACGTTTCCTTTGAAAAAGCCTCCGAGGCAAAAACCTCGAAGGACGCCCTGATGTACATAGGCAACAGGGTTGCCCACGGCATGCTCGACGAGTTCAGAATGCGCAGAGCAGAGTCTGTACTTGACTGGGGACTTTTACCGCACCTGGGGAAGACCAGAGACGACCGATACGACAAGGCGATCTTCCTTGGAGAAGCCGTGTGCAAGCTCGCAGAGCTCCGTATTTCGAAACTCGGCCCCGACGACAAAGACCACTATGGCAACAAGGTGATCAAATTCGCAGGGCAGATGATTGCCGATCTTTTCAGAACAGCTTTTCGCAACCTGGCCAGAGACATGAAGTACCAGTTAGAGCGTACTGGGCAGCGCAGAGGACTGAACGTTGTCGGCGCAGCAATCCGACCTGGAATTATTACTGATAAATTGAACAACGCGATCGCGACAGGCAACTGGGGCCGCGGTAAAGTAGGAGTTACTCAGCTTTTGGATCGCACTAATTATCTATCCACTCTTTCCCACCTTCGTCGGATCCAATCTCCCCTTTCGAGGAGTCAGCCCAACTTTGAGGCGAGAGACTTGCACGCCACACATTTTGGCAGGATTTGCCCGAGCGAGACTCCTGAGGGTTCAAACTGCGGTCTGGTAAAGAACCTGGCTCTGTCTGCCCTAATTTCGGTCAGCGTGCCTTCTGCCCAGGTCGTCGCGAAACTGTACGACCTCGGTGTAAAACCGTTCAAGGAGGCAGATGAGAAGATGAAGATGGACGGGTGCCGCGCCTTTGTCGAAGGTAGATTTGTGGGCTTTGTCCGGGACGGAGACGCGCTCGCGAAATCCTTCCGCAAGTTGAGGCGCGAGGGTCAGATCCATCCGCACGCAGGAATCGCGTACTTCCCCGCCCTCAAAGACGGAGGAATCAACCGGATTTTCATTTCTACGAACTCAGGAAGAGTTCTGAGAGCTTTGATCATCACCGAAAATGGACGGCCGATCTTGGCACCTGAAATGATCAAGCGTCTAGAATCCGGACAGCTGAACTGGCGGGACTTGGTGCAGATGGGAGTTATAGAGTTGATCGATGCGAACGAAGAGGAAAACTCGCTGATCGCTATTGATTACGAGCATCTTGCAGAGAAGAATACCCATCTCGAAATGTATCCGTCGTCTATTTTGGGGATCGCGGCTTCGATTATTCCGTACCCCGAACACAACCAATCGCCGAGGAACACGTACGAGTCCGCGATGGCTAAACAGTCGCTTGGATTCCCGACTCCCACTTATCCGTTCAGCACTTACGTCAGGGAGCATTTACTAGTACACCCGCAGCCACCGCTAGTAAAGACCAAATCCACGTCCCTTCTCAGTCTGGATGAAAGACCGACCGGACAGAATGCAGTAGTCGCAGTGCTTTCTTTCGAAGGGTACAACATCGAGGACGCGATCATTTTCAACAAGTCTGCCATCGATCGGGGGTTCGCGAGGTCTATGTTCTACAGGTTGTACGAGGCAGAGGCAAAGCAGTACCTCGGGGGCATGAAAGATACCTTTGAAGTACCGCGAGCTGACGCAAACATTCGTGGTTACCGCGGCGAGAAATATTACCGGCTCATCGAATC
>JAPCJV010000209.1 GCA_027886785.1 Nitrososphaerota archaeon
GAATTTCCAGCGCGCGCGCTGGGCAACCGAGCTAACCACAAATCTGTACTTCGACTCTTCACCAACAAAATCACCCAAGAAAAGGCAAATAAAATCAAGGCGAACAGCATGATGTAGCGCCCTATTTTCTTGGCATGGTAGCTTGGGTGTGAGACTTGGAGATGCTCGTCGTAAGTGGCGCGATTTGTCCACGAATCACGGTAACGATGACTCGTTACCCAACGTCTAGACGGCATTCCGATCTGCCATCCAATCACGAAAAGGACAATGCTCAGAATCAGAAGATCGACGCCGTTGAAGTCCATTAATACCGAGCCACTTTGGGCTCTCATTTAGGACAGTTTCATAAAATCGGTTGTGGAGACAAAATCCGTATGCTAGATTCCATGATTATCTCAGCATCTCCCCGAGTAGCAAACTTCGGATCTCTGGTAGCAGTTTTGGAAAGTCTTCGCCATCAGCCCCAATCAATTCGCGCGAATAAGGAAATGGAAAACTTTTATGTCTGAAACTTCCGCAAATGCATCGACAAAAGCCTGGTTTCTTAAAGATAATCTGAGCATTTGTTATCGCGCACCTGTTCAATACCGAACAAAATGTTGAACAAGCATTTGACGTACTCGGACGGATAGAGCGAGCCGAAACCGCATACAAGGTGGCCTAATCTGCGGTGTAAATTCTTTTCGCAAATATGCAATCTCTTAGCTGGGATTGCACTTGTAAGTTAGGGCGTTAAATTCTACGCCCGGAGAATTCACACTTGACCACTGTCCTACGACGCAGTTACTCCATACAATTGGTCCAAACCCATCTCCGGTCGGATACTGGTCCACGTCCTGCCCGAGCCAGATGAAAGCAGCCTGTTGTTGCACATCTAGAGTAATCTGAGAGATTTCCCGAGCCCTTACTGTCGCGTTGACCTGACCGTTGCTCTCGGTTATCAAGTTGTTAATAGTTTGATTATTGAGGAAGTTGTAGACTCCATATTGCGAAGAAATCAAAAACTCGTAACCGGAGAAATCCGCCCAGCCGGTCCAAGCTGCGGCAAACATAAAGGGCGCAGAAGAGTTCGTCCCTGGGATAATTTGAAGATTAAGATAGGCGCTGGAGGATACCTGTTCCAGTGTAACAGTGATTCCGATTTGTGACAGGTCTTGCTTTACGATTTGACCCACGAGTGAAAGGTAAGCGCTCGTTTGGTATACCAGATTTAGCGGAGGCAAACCATTTCCGTTCGGATAGCCTGCCCTTGCGAGCAGAGCCTTCGCATCCGTCACATTGTAGAGAGTAGGTGAAATCGATGAATTGTACCCGAAGTAAGGTTTGGGGGTAGGGCCGACAAGAGGAACGGAATAGTTGTTGTAAACGGTCTGCTCGATCTGCGAAACGTTGACGGCTTCGACTACTGCTCTTCGAACCAAAATATTGTCAGTGGGTGCCTTTTGGGCATCGATGCCTATGAATTCCGGAGCGCCTGATAAGCCTACGTTCGGAATGTAAAGGGACTTTGAACCACTCAGGACACTCTTGATGTCATTGAAAGTGATTATGGATGCTTGAGTCTTTCCCGACCCCAGGTCGAGGGATCTCGTTAGTTCGTCCGTTTTGTAATTGATTACAATTTTAGGAATCGACGCGGGTTTCAGTATCAGATTGCTCGTGTAATTCTGAGCCCAGTAATGCGGGTTCTTCACCAAGATAAGGTACTGATTTTGAACCCACGTCTGCATTATGTAAGGCCCGTCACCCACTGTTGTAGCGTTCGATGCCATCCAAACATTGGGCTGGTTAGCAACGACTCCGCCGTGCTGCTCCACAGTAAATGGATCGGAGAAGCTCCCGACACAGCTGCACGGCATCGTATTCAAGAAAGCAGCGGACGGATTAGTAAGATGAAACTGCACCGTACTCGCGTTCATCACCGTTACGCTATTTGACATGTTTTGCATGATTTTGAGCAGCGTCTGATTTGAACCGGGGATGTTCGTAGGATTATTCAGGGAATTCAAATCTCCAGCGGTTACGCCAGAGGAGTTCAAATAAAGCCCAGGCACAAACGCGTCCGCCTGATTCATGATCATTTCACGATAGATGTTAAACCAGACTACGTACGCGTTGAACGGATCTCCATTGCTGAAATAAACGCCGTTGCGAAGGTTGAAAGTATATGTCATTCCATTAGGGCTTTCAGTCCAGTTCGTGGCTAGAACTGGAATGTAAGTGCTTGAGCTGCAACTGTTTAGGCAGAAGATTAGTGTTAGGAGAGTGTCAGTAACTATCTCCGCCGCATTGTTATCGATTGTACCGGTCGGCTCCATCGTTCCCGGATTCGAGGCTTCATCAATTATCAGTTGAGAGGGAATGGAAGAATTAGCCGTCGAAGAAGATTTGTTACTTGTTGAAAGAGTAGAAGGGCTCGACGTACTCTGTGAGCCTGTGAGACTTGTTGAGGAAGTCGATTGGATTGTCGTCTGGGTTTGGTTGATGGTTGACGAAGAAATCGAATTGGAGCTCGAGAGCGCGAGAAAGCCTGCGACCGCTATTATGACGATCACAATTACAACAACTGCAATCACGACAATTCGACCTACCGCCCTTTGGGTTTGCAACGTAGTTGGAGCAGAACATTCTTCAGTTTTTAAGACTTCTTAGAAAATTTGCACATCGAAGGATACTCTTAACCAACCAATCGCCCTAACTCTTCCTTCATGATTCTATTCCTCCAAAGCCCGCCAAGAACCGCATACATTGCAGTACAGTTGATGAATCGTGTAAAGGTTCATCAAACTCGGGATGGTTAATCTGATTATCGATCCAAACGATTTCTTAGCCTCTTGTCCTCCAGGTTCGAGGGAATTTCCGACCAACTATTCAATGCCGCCTGGATTCATTGAGCAGTTAGAGAAAAATCTCGGAATCTATCCTAGGGGCATAACGCATGTTTTGATTACGCATTCACGTTTTCACAGCTCTCTAGAGGTTGAACACCTAGATTGGATGCCGAAATGGGCATCGAGGGACAGTAATATTTTAGAGGGGTTTTGTGGTCAATGGCCTTTCCTAAATTTTCAACGGAACAAGGAAGTATACGCATCTTCGTCTTTGTCAAAGTTTGGAATGATAAATGACGCTGCAAAGCCCGCATAGCGTGGGAAATGGGATCCCCACACATGATTTTTCAAGTTCTAATACTAATACTCGTTAGATGTCCTTCGTCAGATAGGGTTGCTCAATCTTCCAGAGGACGTGCAGCACATGTTAATCAAAACCAAATATTTTCCTCTACCCTCGAGGGAGCAAGAGATTTTGGTGTATCTTTTCTTGAAAAAAGCATTCGATAAGAAATCGGCAACTTTTCTTGACAACTCGCAATCGATTGTGAAGGATCTCCTGAAAGCGGAAAACATTGCAATGACAGACGATTCAAAGATGTATCTGACGGACATAGGGAAGATGGTGTCTCAGGGGACACTCGAAATCTATCCCGAACTTAATGTGATCTGAATATGTCCAACAGTTCCCCGGCAACGATTTCTTATCAAGAACTTGCTAGCGCGTTGTTCAAAAGAATCTCAATGTCGCTGCAACCAGGAATTCTTGGTGTTGAACAGATAATCGAAGGTAAGGCCCCAGGGATGGAAGGAAAATATTACGAAGAATTATCTGAAGAAGAGAAAGTTCGTCTGAACAAATATCACGATTTGTTAGTTTTTCTGAAGAGTCAAGCAGATGCAGAAAGAGGAATGAGTTATCCCGAAATCGTAGAATTCAAACAACAAATGGCCGAGCTTCATTATGTTAGTTTGGCAGTCTTCTCGAAACTTGGTGACGAAGAGAGAAAAAAGCAAATGAATGAGACTGAGGAAATAACGAAAGAAACGGAAAAGGTATTTGGAAAGTCCTATGTCGATTCTCTTCGTAACTGGGCTGGCTTTGATCATTTCAAAAAACTTCCTCCATTTGATGCGCTGACGGATCTGGGATACGGGTACTTGGTACATAACAGAAACGACGCACTATCTTTCGATTAGCAACTGTGTCTCTTCATGACCAATCTGGATCTAACAAACTCTAGATTTAGTCATTCTTTAATTGCGAGTGAATCCGATTGCTAGTTGAAAAAAGGAGGGTGAATTCGTCGAGTGAGAAGACTGAGAGCGCTTATCGTACTCATCGTCGGAGTGTTAATTGGAATTTTGGTCCTTTTGGACTATTCGTACAACATAGGGACGCATTCAACATCATCTATTGAAACCACAAGTTCAGTCTTTACCTCCTCGAATGTTCAAACCGTTAGTAGCACTTCGTGTACTGAGACCTCGACAAGTGCGAATTCATATCAAACTAACGGTGAAAGTCTCGGATATTTTGCAGAAATAAATTATTCAGGTCGGTGGTCCGGGATAATCCGCGGTTACAATTCTGGTGATCCTCAGTCTCTACCAATTGTCGTTGAATGTTTCGCTGGTGTCGGAAACTTTCGGACCTCATTGATCATTCCTAATCCGACTCTTCAGGATATGGTGTGTGTTATAGCACAGAAATTGGATGCCAGC
>JAPCJV010000021.1 GCA_027886785.1 Nitrososphaerota archaeon
TATCGATTAACTGCCGCTCAGTCGGATTTGTCGGAAATATCTCTTCTAACAAAAATTGAGACCTGTGCATTTGATCTGCATTTGCAAGTTATTGGGAAAGATTGCAAGTTATTATCTTTATCAGACGAATCTTCTAACTTCGGATAAAGAAGATTTGATTAGTAAAGGACGACATTCTTGATTTTCAAGGTCATATTCGTAAGAGATCTGTGGGGATAGTGCCGGTGTAAGGCTAAGTTTGAGAATTGCCGTGCGGACATAGTCCGATTGCCTCCCACTGGCCCAATCCGCCAAACTTATGCGGTCTCCGAAATTTTAGTCCGAAATTCACACGTTTGATTTATTGAGCAAAAATCTCTAAGAGAGTTAGATCTGGAATTTTTCCATTGGGTTGAAGAAATAATGAAATTCATTTTGCAAGCTGGAAACTGGTTTCGGGAATGGAGCACAATAGAAAAAGCGGTCCCAGAGGCTGATCAATTGGGTTTTTGGGGATTTGTCATGCCAGACCATTATATGTGGGGCTCGAATCGAGGAGGCAATTCCACCCTTGAGGCCTGGATTGCCCTCACTTTTCTTGCAGCCAAAACGGAAAAAATAAGACTTGGAACTGTGGTAACGCCGATTCCTTTTCGACCTCCGGGGATGATGGCAAAAGAGATTTCGACTATTGATCTCCTGTCGAAAGGGAGGGCAGTCCTGGGTGTCGGAGCTGGCTGGTCTCAAACGGAATTCGACGGATATAGCAAATGGGAGGAGCCTCGAGTCCGAGTCGATAAGACGATCGAAGGAGTAGATCTCATTCTAGAATTATGGACATCAAAACACAGCGTGAATTTCAAAGGAAAATATTACGAAGCTTTAGGAGCGGTTCTTGAACCTAAACCTCTTCAGAAACCGCACCCGCCACTGCTTTTCGGGGGAGTAGGACGGAGGATGCTCAACGTCGCAGGGAAATACGCCGACATTTGTCTTGTGCCATCTTGGACGCGATTGGGATTGTCAAAGTCAAGAGAAATTGTGAAGGAATCAGCGAAGAGGTATTTGCGGGAAGATCAAATCTCGTTTGCTTCGATTTCATTTTCTAGAGACGGGTACGACCAACGCGTAATCGAGAAGGAGATCTCGGTCTCCAAAGATGGAGGAGATGAGTACTTCATAATCGGATTTCCTAAAGACCGATATATCGAAACTATGCATGAATTCGCGAAAAACATAATGCCATCGTTCTGAAATAAGTACCTCTTCTTGCCATAAGCGATAACATGCGTCAGAGGATGCTTACCGAAAAGTACGTCCTGACATAAATTGAGCTGCATCCTATATTGCTTAGAAAGCTCTTAGCACAAGCGCAATGATGCATAACTTTTCTAACAAAACTGATTGAAAAAAAAGTGAAAATATCTTGGCAATCGATACGCTCATTTTCAGAGATGATGGAAAGCCATCTTTTATCGAAAATCCCAAGATACACTCGGTGGGATATTGCCGTCATTGCAAGGTTTGGCACGAAAAGCTGGCGCTCGAAAATGGAACTAAATTCTGTGCTTTCTGTTACACCACTCATCACTCGCGTGCGTGTCGAGCTGGGTTTCACGAAAAGTGTACGGATGTATCAGTCGATCCGATTCATGAATTTCTGACTGAGGAGTGCAACAAGCATCAGAAATTTGATTTGTCCTTTTGCAAAGAGTGCAACTGCTTTCACTCGAAGAAAGGATGGGAGATTTGCCTTGATCGAAATCGTCCGGCTAAAAGTTGGAACATCGCGAGAAAAGACATTTGGAAATTAAGATGGGATGTGAGCACTTCTGACGAAGCTGGTTCCTCCATAAAAAGAGAAAGAAGCTTATTCAACCCGTCGGAAATGCAGAAAATCATTCCCTACGAGTATCCATATTCCAGCGGCCGGTTTGTGCATCACTGCAACGTGTAAAGTAATTTCCGGGGAAACTTAGAAACATCGGTTTCTATTTCTGAGCGAGCCTAATCCTTTGACGATTACGCTCTTCTGTCCTTTCTTCCACACTTCACTACCCGCCCGTTGAATGCTGACGATTCGTGTCAGCGGGATTTCGGCCATTTCGTCACTTTTTAGAAAATTTTCCAATGTGGCAGACTTTAATGTCTCTTTATCTCTGTAATGAATGGAAAATAATTCCGGGTCATCCTTGTAGAGGGCATAGCTCAAGGTCTCTTCCAAGCTCCCTTTCCTCCCACTCCTTGGCAGCCGCTTATGCCTGGTCATCTAAGCAGTAATACAACTAATCCCATTTCGCGGCAGTCGCGGAATAATACGCGTTCCAATAAGGATCGGGAAAACTGCCAGATATGACTGTTTCACCATTATGATCTATCGAAACAATTCCTTTGTTGGGTTCAACCATCTGTCCGATCACATCCGCGTGAGTGCCTTTGCCAGTTAAGACCCGTAGTATTTCCTGCGTGTTTTCAGGACTGCAAGAAACCATCATGGCCCCTTCACCCAGAGTAACGTATGGATCTATGTTGAACAATTCACAGATCTCTCTGGTCTCAGGACTCACGTAGATTTTTTCTTTCCGGATCACCATTCCTAGAGACGCAGCTTTGCAGATTTCAAAACAAGCTGAGTACACTCCGCCTTCGGCAACGTCGTGCATCGCCGAAACTCCTGAGCTTCCGACCCCTACGCTAGCCGCAGAAAGGGCATCGTTCATCGCGGAAATTTGCAAAAAGTACTCCGAAGCTCTCTCCTGACTAGCTTTCCCGATCTTCTCGCTCACCTTTTTCGGGAACACTTTTGCCAGAATACCGGTCGCCGAAATCGCTGCTCCCTTCGTCAGGATTAAGTTGTCCCCCAACTTTGCGTCGCTGGAAACCACACATCTATTCTTGGATCCGGTCGAAAAGGCCGTTCCAGCGCCAACTATAGTAAAATCGAGGCCCTCGAATTTGCCGGTGTTCCCGCCCACGATCGCGATGCCCAACCTCGCGCACTCTGCGCTTAGCGCATTCCAATATTTTTCCAGTAGTTCATTTGACATCCCCGGCGGGAGAGAAAGATCCACCATCATGTACTGAGGCGTCAGCCCGCTAGTCGCTAGATCATTTGCAATGAGGTTCACGGACATCCAGGCAGAATCTGCGGCGCCCAAGACCGGAATTAAGGACAAAGGGTCGGTGCAGGCTACAAGAACTTGGTTGGTTCCGATCTTGATTACGCATGTGTCTAATCCCGGCGAGGGCCCGACCAAGATCTCTGGCCGACGTGCTCCCAAATTAGGGTAAATTATCTTCTCTAGAAAGCTGGACGAAATCTTGCCTGAACTCTTAACCTCATCCATTTCTCTCGCTGCCTGAGCACACTACAGAGGATCGCGATTTAGGATGTCTCATTTCTTTTTGAAACCAATCAGAGAAGAAAGGCCATCGCTCGCACGGGGCTAGCGCTACCACCGGTCAACTTCAGGGGAGCACCGATGAAAAAGAAATTCTTTCCGATCAATTTGTCCAGATTAGTCAGATTTTCGTAGACTGCGACGGACTTTGGAAGTAATGTTTTGTGTGCAGGAAAAGGCGGATGATCTGGGCTCGGCGCGTCGAAGCCAACTGCATTTATCCTGAGATCTGTCAAATACTGACACGCATCCTCACCCAGAGAGGGATGGTTCGTCCATTCAGCTCCGCTCGCTTTTTCTGTGTACCCGGTGTAAAACAATACGATAGAACCGGGATCGATTCGTATCGAATATTTCGATAATTCCTTCTCCAACTCTAGCTTTGTTATGACAGAATTCGGGGGCTTCCATGTAAAATCGAGTGCAACCCCGGGACCTGCGTAATTCTTGAGCGGAACCTGATCTACAGTTAGGGCACTGTCGAAGAAATGCGCCGGAGAGTCAACATGAGTGCTTGTATGCTCTGCAAACATCCATATGAAAGATGCGTATCCCTCCTTGCTAACTGTCGTAAAAATCGAACGCAAGGGCTGTGGATACCCTGGATAAACCGGGGTTTCGAGGCTTTTCATTGGAACCGAGAGATCAATTATTTCTCTGGGGGTAGCAAAATTCGAGGAATCCAATACTGAAACTTATACATCCGACCGAGTAGAACGATTAAAAGTTTTGAGCGAATTTTTCCAACGCCGTTCTGAAAAAGAGCGAAGTTGTGCTACTTTTGATCCGGTTTTATTGCTTCGTTAACATATTCTTCTCTTTCAGGCGTGAAAAAATCGATCACGATCGCTGGCCCCTCGCCGACTATGGAGAATTCGTGATAGGTTCCAGGCGGAATGTAGTAGCCATCACCCGGATTAACCGGCCAGATTTTTCCCTCGATGTTGAACACTCCTTTCCCTTCAAGAATCACTCCGAATTGGGCGTGAGGGTGGTTGTGTCTAGGAAAGGTCTTTCCTGCATCAATTTTGTAATGCACCATCATTCCTGTCGAAGCATGCGTCAAAATTCTTCTGCGGACTCCAGGCATTGTTTCATGCCAAGCCTCTGCTTTGTTACTCCAAAAAGCCGGTGTGCCGTAATTGTCAGTCATTCTGATCTTCGTTTTGGAATTCGTCGAGAATTCTATAATAAATATTCCACGATGGTCTCTCTGAAACTGCTCTTCGCTTAAATTTCTGATTCCTATTTGAAAGAATGGATGTTCCTTTCCAAAATCGAGGGCTCACCCTCGCTAGAAGTGGTCAATCTCGTCCTCGAAAAGTTGTCGAAAGGAGAAAAAGTCCTGTCTCTCGCGATTGGCGACCCGTCTTCCGACACGCCCCGCGATATAGTGGACGCAGCGTACTCCAGCATGATTTCGGGTCAGGTCCACTATGTTCCTTCCTCTGGGATTAGGGAGGTAAGGGAAGCGATTAGGGCAAAGGTATTACGGACAAACGGAATCAAAGCAAGCCTAGATGAAACGATCTTTCTCACGACCAAACTTTCCGTTTATGCTGCCCTGGTTGCGCTTGCAGAGTCTGAATTTGAAGCTCTTGTTCCGGACCCTGGATACTTTTATTCCGAACCTGTAGTTCTCGCGGGCGGTCAACCGGTGCGGTACAAGCTTCATCCGGATTTCTCGCTTGATCTCGACGAAATAAAACGGAAGACAACGGCAAATACAAAAGCAATCTTGGTAAACTCTCCCTCCAACCCCACCGGAAAAGTGTCAGGAAAAAGCGAGTTGAAGGAATTGTATGAGTTTTGCCAGGAGAAACAAATCTACATCGTTTCTGACGAAGCTTATGAGGATTTGACCTACGAGGGAACTAAACATTTTGCTGTGGGGTCCTTGGAATCAAGCCCCGAACTCGTGATCTCTCTGTTCAGCCTTTCAAAAAGTTACTCGATGACCGGCTGGCGTGCCGGGTACCTGATTGCGCCGAGGCAAATTGGCCATTCAATTAACAAATTCCTTGAAAACACGCTTACTTGCCTACCGCCGTTCATCCAGAAAGCTTCGGAGTACGCCTTAAACAGCGGGGACAGATACATCCAGTTTTTCAGGAAAGAATATTCTGAAAAGAGAAAGTTAGTGCAGGACTCCCTGGCGGATACTCCCGGACTTGAACTAAACAATGTTGAAGGAGCGTTCTATGGTTTCCCCAAATTGAAGCGCTGGTCAGCTTCTTCCGTCGAATTTGCGAAGATCCTCCTCCACTCTGAAAATGTGGCAATCCTCCCTGGCAGTGCTTTCGGACCCTCAGGGGAGGGACGAATTAGGATCTCCTTCTCTGGAAAGACTCAGGACTTGACTGAAGGTCTCGAAAGAATCAAAAAGTTTTCAGCTTCTTTCTCTTAGTTCTTGTAAGAATTGCATGTTTCGTAAAGACCTAGGGCGTCCCTATGGGTTCTCGCAAGCGAGGGGAGCAACTTTTCTTATTCGTAATACCCATATTTTTTCCAATGCTATACTCCGGGCAATAGGGATTTTCTGCAATAGCGATAACAGGTCCCCTGACGTAGGAGTTCTTGACTCTTTATGTCAACGATATCCCGGTGAAAGGTGGAGTCTAATGTCTGGAAGTTTCTCCTACGATGCAGATCAATTTCATTTCACGCTTAATCCCTTGATAATTTTCGTTTTAGATCAGAAGCGTTAGCAAGCTTCAAGAAATCGATTAATTGGAGATAGAATTCGGGTTATAGTTGGAGCCCACCTTTGAAAACTCGGTCAACCGATTGATAAAGCTCAAGCTTCTGAAAGACGAAGATCTCCCGCTTCTCGAAGAGGTAGACAGGACATGTGCGGACCTTTCAGTCTCAGAATTTGAAGCGTACGTGGAGCGACGCTACAATGCGGACGCGGTCAAAATCCTGTCTGACGCCGGGTTAATGGGACTGCCGATCTCCAAGGAGTTTGGAGGAAAGGGAGTGGGAATGTTGTTGCATGCGCTTGTAATGGAGCGATTGGGACAGTTAGGCATGGGCGTTGTCACTTTGGTCGACGTGCACCAGTTTTTGGGCAGTCTCACCGTGCAGCATTGGGGAACTCCTAAACAAAAAGCAAGAATTTTGCCCGAAGCGGCGAGAGGGGAATCGGTGCTCGCCTATGCGCTTACAGAGCCGGATGCGGGAAGTGATCCAGCTTCGATGGCTACAACTTACTCAGATTCGGCAAACGGGTTCACCATTAACGGATCGAAATATCTGATCTCGAATGGATCTATAGCCAGGTACGTGATCGTGTTTGCCAAATCTTCTGAAGATGGATCCGTGTCCGCATTCATTGCGGATTCCAGGACTCCCGGTTTCAGCGTCGGGATGCATCTTTCGGAGAAACTGGGACTCTTTACCTCCGACACAGCTCTTCTAGAATTTCACGATCTCGAGATTCCAAAGGAAATGGTCTTGGGAAAATTGGGCAAGGGATTTTCCGTCGCATATTCTGCTCTCCTTAACGGAAGAATTGGTATCGGATCTGGTTGTGTTGGCGTCATGGAAGACTGCTTGAACCAATGCGTTGAACGAGCAAAAAACAGGATCCAGCACGGCAAACAAATAGGCAAGCACCAGCTCATTCAAAAGCACCTAGCTAAGATCGCCGTAAATCTCGAATCTTCTCGATGGCCGGTGTACAATGCAGCCCTCCTGAAGCAGGAATACGATGAAAACCCGAAACTGGAGATGAGGAACGAGATAGATCGAATGAGCGCGACTGCGAAGCTGATCGCGTCCAGAAATGCCTACGATTCCGCTGATAGCGCCGTCCAGATCTTCGGGGGATTCGGGTATTCGATCCTTTCCCCCGTTGCAAAACACTTGCTCGATTCGAGAGTAGCGAGAATCTATGAGGGTACTGATGAGATCATGGAACTGAAGATTGCGTCTACAATTTTGGGCAAAGAATACGAAGCGTACAACTGAAACCGGTGACAGCAGATGAAATTTCATCTCGAAGGAACAGAAATTATCAAGTCGACACCCGAGACGACATTCTCTAAACTTTCGGATCCAAATTTCATGGTGACTGCCGTACCGGACCTTGAGAGCTACAAGGTAATCGACGGCGATCATTTTGAGGCGAAAATCAAAGTGGGGATCTCAGTTGTGAAAGGGACGGTCGACATGAAGTTTGCCATTAGCGAAAAATCCGGGGGCAACCATGCGAGGCTCATTGCGGATGGTTCGGGTGCAGGAAGTAAAATGCACGTGGACAGCGAAATAGATCTCGTAACCGATCCAGCGGGAACCAAAATGTCTTGGACTGCCGATGCCGATGTCAGTGGTTTGATGGCAGGGATTGGATCTCAAATTTTGAAGGGACAGACCGAAAGACAGGTCGCGCGAATATTTTTCAACGTTAAGCAAAAGATCGAATCGCCCTAAAAAAAGCAAAGAGAGATTCGCGAATTGCCTCGCAAAAGCAAAAATGACTTGGATCAGTTTTTCAGGGCAGTCGGCAAACTAAAAAAAATAGATAGGAGGGGCTGGATGGTCAGCGGAGGAATTTCGAATCCGGAGTCTGTTGCAGATCACAGTTTCAGAATGGCAATAATGGCCGCGTGCCTTTCGGATTTGAAAGATCTTGATTCTCAAAAAGTAATGCGGATGTGCCTGATTCATGACCTTGCAGAAAGTGAAATTGGAGATTTATCTCCTGCTGAAAAAGAGTCAGAGGCAGCTCACCGGCGTCAAGAAGATCGCGTAAATCGAGGTCTCTTTAACTCCCTCCCATCAAAAGTGAAAAGAGATTTCTTGCAGGCCTGGAAAGAGCTTCTGCAGAACGAAACTCCGGAAGCCAAATTGGTCTGGGAGATCGACAAGTTCGAATTAGGGCTTACGATGAAGGACTACATCCGTGCGGGGGGAAATTCCAAATTGCTGGAAAAGTTTGATCCTTCTGGCTCGCTGTCCAAAGATTTGAAAGATCTTATGGTGAAGTACTGAAAAAATCGGGATCTCAGGATTTGGCTTTCACTCAAACCATTCCGTTCGCTCTGGTAATTCACAACCATCAACCAATTGGAAATCGTGATGCGATCATTGAGAAGATCTTTCAAAATTCGTACTATCCCTTCCTCCGAAAACTTGCGGACTATCCCTCTGTCAAGGTGAATTTGCACTACACCGGGTTTCTGCTTGACTGGTTCGAAGCACATCATCCGAATATCATTGAGGTGATCCGGAAGCTGGTTGCATCAGGGCAGGTAGAGCTCCTGGGAGGAGCGTACTACGAGCCGGTGATCTCAGTTATTCCTGATCAAGACACTTTAGGTCAAACAAAACTGCTATCTGAGAGAATCGAGTCCCTTTTTTCCTATACACCAAACGGATTCTGGCTAGCTGAAAGAGCGTGGGAGCCCGAGCTTCCGGAGGTACTCTCTCAATCAAATTCGTTGTACACCCTTGTAGACGATGTCAGCTTTCAGAGTTCTGGAATTAGTGAGGCAGGATGCTTTGAGCCATACCTTGCGGAAAGCAGAGGGAAGTTCGTTACTGTATTTCCGATCTTGAAGAGATTGCGGTACTACATTCCTTTCAAAGAAGTGTCGAGTTCGATCGCCTACCTAAGGAATGCAGCGAAGCTGAAATCCAAGATTGCAGTTTACGGGGACGATGGGGAAAAATTCGGGGCCTGGCCGACGACCTTTGAACGTGTCTATTCCGAGGGCTGGCTGGATTCATTCTTCACGACGTTATCAAGAAATGCCTGGGTCCAAACCGTCAAACTTTCGGAATATTTGAAAGAAAATCCTGTTTCCAAAAGAATCTACCTTCCGGCCTCGGCTTACTCGGAAATGATGGATTGGTCGATTCCAGTATTTCCCAGAAAAGAGAAGAAAGAGAAACCCGTCCCGCTGCGAGGCTACTGGCGGCTCTTCCTTTCAAAATATCCTGAAAGTGCGCGGATGTATGCGAAGATGGTGCGTATTAGTAATGTGCTGCATTCCTTATTTGATTCTGAACCAGATACTGCTCTAAAAGAGCTCTGGAAGGGTCAGTGTAACGACGCGTACTGGCATGGAGTATTCGGGGGCCTCTACGCTCCCTTTCTTCGGAGAATAACGTACGAACATTTAATCAAAGCGCAAGTGGAGAATGAACATTCGACCGGGCTAGCTCAAGGTGAGTTCGCCCTAACAGAAGATCGAATCATGGGACAAAGTGAAATCGTTTTTGATTCAAAGCGTATTGGAGGTACAATTTCCCCCGGGCAGGGTGGATCCATCGCCGAATTGGATTTCAAAGAAAAGTACATCAACGTACTGGATACACTCGCAAGAAGGCCCGAACGCTATCATCGAAACATAAGGAGATTGCAAGACAAATCCATAGTTCCTGGGCAAAAGACCAAGTCCATTCACGACTTGGCACGTTCGAAGGAGAAGGGGCTTGCTGCCTTGTTAATCTACGACCGATATCCGAGATTTTCCTTTCTGGATCACCTAGTGCCCGCTAAAACAAAGTTGGACTCGTTCGTAAACCAAGACTATAGAGAGATTGCTAGCCTTGCGAACTATGCGTACGAATCAGAGATACAGAAATCTAATCATTCTGTTTCCGTAATACTGACCCGCAGGTGTGATCTAGTGGGAGGTTCGCAATTGAAAATCAGAAAAACGGTGCGGATTCCCTTCGATGCACCCAGCGTCTTTGTCGAATACGAACTTGATCTGCCTGTTTCAGTAGGTAATAAGCAGGAATCACAATCCACTCTTTTTGTTCCAGAGATTAACCTGGGTTCGCTGGCTGAAGAAGAATTCTCAAGAAATTATTCGCGTCCAATGAAAAGTGATGACTCTGAGGCGAAAATTGTCTATTCCACTTCGGGAGTCAGAATTCGCATTAGGAGCGAAGGAGCGCGTTCCACTTGGATTCTTCCAGTTAGAACGGTGTCCCAATCTGAAGATGGATTTGAAAGCATTTTACAAGGGATAAGCGTACTGCCGGTTTTCCCGGTGGACATAAATCCAAAGAACGATCCATTCAAGACAACAATTTCACTAGATTTCGTTTAGCTCCAGAATTGTCGTAAGAATTAGGTGTCGCCTATTGGAACAAGTCAATGGCTCCTTGAGTACTGCAGATATTGATAGGATTGTAAATCTCGATGAGCCCAATCCTTCATTGCTACTAGGGCCACATCTTATCGATTCTGAATCAGGTCAGGCTTTAGCAGTTAGGGCGTTTCTTCCTAGAGCTCAAAAAGTCTGGCTTGAGTCGGAAGTATACCCAAAAACAGAGCTCGCTCAAATTGATTCCAGAGGTTTATGGGAAGCGATCCTCCCCTCAACAAAAATTCCGAAATACAAGATCTCCTTTGAAGACCGGAGTGGCTATGTAGAATCTAGAGAGGATCCTTACTCTTTCGGGCCACAGCTCGGCGAGTTGGATCTGTATCTCTTCGGGGAAGGGACGCACAGGAGAATTTACGAAAAATTGGGATCGCACTTGATTACGATCGACGGAGTATCGGGGGTCCTCTTCGCAGTCTGGGCACCGAATGCGAGAACTGTTTCTCTGGTCGGAGACTTCAATCACTGGAACGTGGGAGAGAACCTGATGGTCAACAGAGGGTCCTCGGGCATATGGGAAATCTTCATTCCTCGAACTAGGGAAAATGAAGTCTACAAGTTTGCGATAAAACCGAACGAAGGAGGAAAAATCCTCCTAAAGACCGACCCCTACGCATTCAGGACTGAGCTAAGGCCCCGGACGGCCGCAATCGTCGCAAAGCTCGATTATGTATGGAAGGATCAGGAGTGGATGTCGGAAAAAAGGGCGAGCCTCAACCCTGCCGAATCGGCAATTTCCATCTACGAAGTACATCTGGGATCTTGGCGAAAACAGGGCGATGGATCGTTTCTGAATTACAGAGCAATTGCAGATGATCTGGTGCCGTATGTGAAGGAAATGGGGTTTACGCACGTGGAGCTGCTGCCTATCATGGAGCATCCCTACTCCGGTTCCTGGGGCTATCAGGTGGTCGGCTACTATGCTCCCACGTCTCGCTTCGGCACGCCCCAGGACTTCATGTATTTCGTCGACCGTTTGCATCGCGCCGGAATCGGCGTGATCGTCGATTGGGTGCCCGGGCATTTTCCGAAAGA
>JAPCJV010000210.1 GCA_027886785.1 Nitrososphaerota archaeon
GACTCCCGGCCGCGTCCGAAATTCCTCCTCTGCCTAAAATCTGAAGCAGCTTTTTCGTCCACAAACAATTTCGTCCCGACGAGTCTTTCGATGCGTTCCGTGGAGGGCTGAGCTGAGAGATAGGGCGCAGTTACAGGTCCCAAAATTTCAAGGACTCTGCCGGCGCTTCTACCATTTTCATCTACAAGAAATGAACCTTCCCTCACGGGGGAAGTTGCCTTAATGATCAGACGCCCGCTGCGCGCGAGGTGCATAACCGTTCCAGCTTCTTGCAACTGTTCGCGCCACCTTTTTTTGGCTCTGATTTAAAACTTTTTTGAGAAATGATCCAACCAAAACGTTATTTCTTTTACACTCTAGCGCATTGAAATTTTTCTCGTGATCGAAGTGATCGTTTCAGAAAGCGAATCGTTTTCAGCCAGATCCGAGAGTACTCTCAACATGACTAGTTGGCGGTACAGATTTTTTCTCACGTCGAGCTTGAAATTATCCAGGCTGAGTTTTCCCTTCTCGGAGGAAACGTATCGCTTTATGCCCGGTTCACCAGTGGGGATATGGAGTAGCAGACCGTGATCTACAAGTTCTCCTAGAAGGAAATAGACGGAGCCAGGACTCGGGGACCAAAGGTCTTCAGTCATTTTTGGAACATCCGACATTATTTCCACTCCAGTGACGGGTTTCGTGGAAGCAATCTTCAAGATTAACATCTTCAGGAGTCCCTTCGGAGCAAAGACCCCGCTCGTATTCTTCGGCATCGTGTCTTAACCGGAGCTCGATGGATAAAAAGTGTGAGTAAATCGAAGCAGAATTAGCCCTTTTTTCGAAAGACGAAGATGCAGACTCCAGCTAACATGGAGAATTCCATTTTTGATACAGTAAAATTGTTCCTCTCAAATAATCGGATCAACTCTGATACCTTGGGCAATCTCTCATAGGTCTTTGAAAGAGCTCCAAACTTTAGTCCCGCTCTTCCAGAAGCAACGAAAGCAAGAAATGGGGCTAACGATCTCCAGTAAATGGAAATCAACCCGCTTTTGACTTTTGAATCAGGTTTCGCGAGATCTACTATCAGAAATACTCCCTTTGGTTTCAGGATTCTGTTCAGTTCCCGTAAGGCCCCTACTAGATCTCTTGCATCCCGCAATGAAAAACCCGCCATCGCCGCGTCAATTGATTCGGAAGGAAAAGCGAGATTTTCATAAACTGCCAGTAACCCTTCGGTTTTGTTTCTCGACTTCGCGACTCTCATCATCTCCTTTATCGGGTCAACAAGTATGGCTCTCTCTGTAGTACCCGTCGCCGCCCCAAATAATTGGGTCATCATCCCGGTTCCACAACCCAAATCGAGCAGGAGAAAGTTATCTGCTCCGATCTCTTTCAATAATAGCTCTATCCCTCGTTTTCTGATTTTGAGGTCTGTCCCCAGTGAGATGTACCGATTAGTCTTGTCGTAAACGGGAATTATCTCTTCGAGTGTTTTCTGGATGGAATCCCAATCCTCTTTTAGACCATAACCGCCTTCGGAAGCGCTCTGTGGAGTTTCCGACACGGGGAGATCCCTCGGTCACTCGATTTTGTCGTACTTCTTCAGGACATTCGGAATCTCTCCGATGATATCTGAAGCGGTGATGTGAAACCCCTTTGAATCAACTGCCTTTCTGCCTGAAAGTCCAACTATGAGTGAGGCAGTAGCAACTACTTCGACCACTTTACAATTCGTACTTTCTGTCTGGGCGAGCAACGCGCCAATCACTCCAGAAATTGTGTCTCCTATTCCTCCGCAGGTCATCCCCGGGCTCCCGGTCTTGTTGACATATACTGCCGAACCATCAGAAATGACTGATTCTGCTCCCTTGAGCAAGATTGTGATTCCAAATTCTGCAGCTTTTTGCTTGACTATGTCGATCTTGCTTTCCAGTGTGTTTCCGGAGTCAACTCCAAAGATTCGTTTGAACTCGCCGGGGTGAGGAGTCGTAACACACTCCTTGCCCTTAACGAGGGAATAAATTTCTTGGTGCTGCGCCTCGGCATCCAGTGTAGTTCGGATCTTCTTCTCGAGGGACATGTCGCGGATGATTTTTTTCACGCCCTCCAAGTTCTGTCGTCCCATTCCTGGTCCCAGTACGAGGGAATCCACTTCGGGGAGCCACTTGAGTAAGGCTGCAGCTGCGCCAGTCGTTAATTTGGCGTCCGCGATCGGGAAAACAATCAATTCGGGAGCAAGTGAACGAATCGAGCTCGCGATCAGCTTGGGAACGCCTAAGTAAACGAGATCACAACCGGTCCGCAGAGCCGCTATCGACGCAAAAAAAGGTGCACCGTGGAAGATCCTGCTTCCGCCAACGACACAAACGATACCATTGTCGCCCTTGTGAGAATCTCGCTTCCTAGGCTGAATGATCCGGTTCAACAAATCCTCGGAAGTTTCGACGTACTCCGCCAATTACGACTCTTAAAACAAGAACAAGTTGGAACCAAGTATAAAAGAAGCAACGGACAGATCGGGACAAAATAATGGCTCGTCCCAAAAAAGGCAAACGCGCTAAACCGGAATATCCCAGAGTGAAGGACCTCGAATTGAGTGAGGATTCAACGACCGAAGAAATCATCACCCAGATGGGCTACTCCGGAGGATTTCAGGCGAGGTACCTGGCTGATTCGCTGGACATCCTGGAAGCCATGTGCCGTGATCAAGAGTGCACTAAGTTTCTCTCATTTCCGGCGGCGATAATATCCACCGGCACTCGGGGCGTAATCAAAGAATTAGTGAAAAGAAAGTTGTGTGATGTTGTGATCACGACTTGTGGTACCCTGGACCATGACATTGCACGCAGCTACAAGTACTACGAGTCTGGAGGTGAATTCACGATGGATGACGTCGAATTGGAAAGGAGGGGATACCATCGTCTCGGCAATGTGCTGGTTCCAAGGGATAACTACGGCCCTTTGATCGAAGAAAAGGCGCAGAAAGTTCTGTCCAAAATGTACGATGCAGGGGAAAAAGAGCCGTCGACCGAGTTGCTGTGTCAGCGAATCGGAGAATCTATTCCAGATAACGGTTCGATTCTGTACTGGACTGCGAAGAACAAGATTCCAGTTTTCATTCCCGGGATCACGGATGGCGCCGTGGGCAGTCAGTGCTGGCTGTTTTATCAGACTCACAGAGACTTCAAGCTGGATTTGCTGAAGGATGAGCAAACTCTCTCAGATCTGGTTTATTCAGCGAAAAAGAGCGGTGCTCTAATGCTTGGAGGCGGAATTTCCAAACACCATACGTTGTGGTGGAACCAGTTCAGAGACGGACTGGATTACGCGGTGTACATTACTTCCGCCAATGAAATGGATGGAAGCCTTTCGGGAGCCCAGATTCGAGAAGCGATCTCATGGGGCAAGGTTTCGACCAAGGCTCGGCAAGTCACTGTTTTTGGAGAAGTCACTTCTTTGCTCCCGTTTCTCATCACTGCTCTAATCCAGAGATTGGCAAAAAGCTGACTGGAAATTTGCTGTAGGAAAATGTAAAACTTATAACTCTATTTTCGTGAAACCGCCCATTCTGCTCTAAGCAGGACATGAAATCGTTTTACGTAATGCCGCAGTGATTTTTTACAATGAGTATCGATTATGGCGTAATTGGCATCGGTGGGGCCGCAATTGCCCTCCTGTATGCTATTGTGTTGTTTGGATTCGTGAGACGTCAGGATCCTGGAACTTCAAAAATGACTGAGATCGCCACCGCAGTAAGGCAGGGGGCTGATGCGTTCCTGAGCAGGGAATACCGGGTCATCGCTCCCTTCGCTGTAGTAATCGCAGTACTCATCTTCCTTTTCATCGACATACCCCTCGGGACAGGGGGAGCAACGGCAATTGGTTTCGCTATCGGAGCAGCGCTTTCTGCAATCGCCGGCTACATAGGGATGGCAGTTACGGTGAGAACTAGTTCTCGGACCGCTCAAGCAGCGAGAAAGGGTCTGGGAAGTGCCCTGAATCTGGCGTTCAGGGGAGGAGGCGTGATGGGGATGGCAGTCGTGGGTTTTGGATTGCTAGCTGTTTCCATTTTCTATCTGGCGTACGAGAAAACGATTACCACGGAACCCGTCGTAGTAGCTGGTTTGGGATTTGGAGCCTCGCTCATTGCAATGTTCATGAGAGTCTCCGGGGGGATTTACACCAAGGCGGCGGACGTAGGTGCAGACATTGTGGGTAAGACCGAGGCTGGAATCCCAGAAGACGATCCGCGAAACCCTGCCGTGATCGCGGACAACGTGGGTGACAACGTGGGCGACTGTGCAGGAATGGGGGCAGATGTGTATGAATCCTTCGTGGTTACGGCTATTGCCGCGATTATCCTTGCGGCGCTGATCGGAACTCCAGCCAATTTAATTGGAATTACCTCTTCAAACCAGCTTCTGGTGCTTCCTATACTTCTAGGGGCCGCTGGTATAATCGGATCGATTCTTGGAGGATTGTACATCCGCAAGTCCATCAAGAAGGATCCTCTGGGTGCACTGAATATTGCCCTAATAATTTCCGCAATA
>JAPCJV010000211.1 GCA_027886785.1 Nitrososphaerota archaeon
CGTTGTGCAAAACCACATCATCATTCAGCTTCTCACCCACTCTGGGGGCGAGGGTAATCACCGAAGGCGTAATCATCACATCAAATTTCTTGAAAAGCGGCAGGAATCTTTCTAAAGCGACCGTCCGGTACCTAAGGGCTTGAATATAATCCACCGCAGAAATCCTCGCGCCTTGTCGCAACGCCGCCCTGACATCCGGTTGGTATCTTTTTTCCGAGGTTGCCATCCATTTTGAGTGATAGGCAGCCGACTCGCTCGAATCGATCGTGAGTCTTGCCTGCAGCATTTTGGATGGATCAGGAAAATCAAATTCTACAGGTATGCATCCGAGATCATCAATTAGGAGGTCAATGGCTCGGGTGATGGTCTTCGAGATCCTTTTGTCTAAAACGTTGAAGAAGTGGTTTCTGGGAATTCCAATACGAACATGTTTCAAGTCTTTTTCGATCTCTTTCAAATAATGAGGAACGGCCTTGGACGATGTGGAAGGATCCAAAGGATCTGCCCCTGCCATTAACATCATCAACAAGGCAATGTCCTCCACCCGTCTGCAGATAGGGCCAGCATGATCGAGCGACCAGCTCGCGGGAATCAATCCATGTCTACTCAAAAGACCGTATGTTGGTTTGATCCCGGGAACCCCGCAAAAGGCCGCGGGGCCTCTAATCGATCCTCCGGTGTCGCTTCCCAGAGCTGCAACGGCAGAAGACGCCGCAACCGCTGCAGCTGATCCTCCGCTGGATCCTCCGGAAATGTGTTCTAGATTCCACGGATTTCGCGTCGGAGGGGTGATGGGACCTTGGGCAAATTCATGCATGTTTAGCTTGCCCAGAACGATCGCTCCCTGAGACTTTAACCGAGCAACCACGGTAGCATCATGCTTCGGGACATAATTTCTCAGGATTTGCGAGCTGCAGGTGGTTCTGATGCCTTTGGTCTCAAAATTATCCTTAAAGGATAAGGGAATACCGAGTAGCACTTTCTTTCTTGATTCCGGAAGTTTGAGTTCCCGATCCGAAACTTCGGCCTGTATTCTTGCACTTTTGTAGCAGACCGTCACGTAGGCTTTCACCTTCTTCTCGGTCCGGCGGATTTGTTCCAGCAGGATGCTGAAGAGTTCCAAGGAGGAAAGGTCTCCCCGTTTGATGGACTTCGAGAGCTCCAACAAGGTGAATTTTCGAAGCTCAGCGATCCGCAACTAAATGGGCTCACTCAATTCTTTAGCTTAGTCAATTAATTGGTCTAACCCTAAATGTAAGTCCAAACCGCTTTCGCTTTATTTGCTTCTTGGACCCTAGAAATTTAGGTGCAAGGTGCGCACTCTAGCTATAGGTCTTACTAATGGATACGTCGCGAATCAAGATTAAGATTCGCGCAAAATTCTCTGTACTTACTCTGGAGGCACTTCAGCAAATCTTAGGGCAAGGTTGAATCCTTTGCTCTTGTTGTAGTAGTAGGCAATTGCGTAGATGACTAGACCAACTATGAAGACCAGCGCCAGTCCCGCCAGATATACCGGATTTACCGGCGCACCCGTAAAAACAGGACTCGCGGCGGTGTAGGCGACGAAAACTGCCACAATAATAGTCGCAACCCCCAGCAGGGCAATCACCGGAACTCCTCCTATTTTTCGCTGGACATTGGGAGGGGCGAGCCTGAACAGATCCTTGTGTTTGTAAGGCAACATAATACCCGCCAAGCCGACGAAGGCGATTGCTATGAAAATCCCTGACGTCGTATAAGCTAGGAAGGTCAATGAATTTGCAGCATAAACAGAGAGTAGCACGTAGGCCAGGCCTACGACTGCAAAGAGACCGAGCGTATAATTGGGAGAGCCCCTGCGATCCACATCAGCGAACTTTGTCGGAACTACGCCGTCAAAACTCCATGCAAAAATTATCCTAACACACGAAAAGACGATCGTCTCCAGAGAGCCAAAAACGGATCCGATGATCGCGAGCGGTATAAGAATCCCCACCAGCGGATTCGGATTGGCAAAGATTGCGAGGAACGAAGTAACTGGCGCCATGGGAAGGGTGTATTGCGAGGAGATCGTCGAGTTGCCACTGCTCGCCAGGAGAGACGCGGAATTGATGAACGACCCGCCCATCGTCTGGAAGGGCACAAAGAACATCAGGAACGCGATGAGAGCGAAAATAAGAATCGAGCCGATTATTCCTATGAACTGAGATCTGTTAGACTGCTTTACTTCACCCCCCACATAAGCGGAGAGATAGTAACCCAGATAATTGAGAAAACTGTAGAACGAGCCGATCAGCGTCCCACCAAAAGTGAACGCGGTAATAAAACCGGACTTGCTTGCAGCTTGGATAATTCCGTTGTAACTAGTGTTGCCCAGAGACTGGAGATTCGATTGAAACGTTGCCTGGGATGTCGTACCCACGACCACCAAGAAGGTAACAATTCCCACAAACATCAGGATGAACGTGGCCCACTGATATCTAAAACTGATTTTGGTGCCGAATACCGCGCCAAGCACAATCGCTGCAAGAACTACAAGGCTTCCTACCAAAACCGAATTAGTACTAGACAAAGATGTTGCGAGCGAAAAATAGCTTGTATTTCCGGTTGCAACGCCTAAATTATTGAAAATCCCCGCGAGTCCGAAAGTCACAAACCATCCCGCTACCGGACCGATGAATCCCAAAAAGAATACCACGACCGCGAAGCTTTCCATAAAGCCAATCGCGGGATGCACCAGTCTGCTCACCCAAACGTAATCGCCGCCCGTTCTGGGGAAGGCGGTCGTCAAATAATAGAATAACAGAGCGATAACTAAGTTTCCGGGGAGCCCGATTAGTACCGTGATCGGCGTGTTAATTCCCTGGTAAGCTAAACCGGCGAAAAAAATGTAGAGCAGGGGCCACGCCAGTCCCATGTTGAGTAAATTGAACATCAACACGTCTTTAGCTGATAGTTGGCGCGTCAGCCCGGTCGCATTTCGGATGAAAATTTGGGAAGGTTGCTGTCCATCTTTTGTGGAAGCGCTCAAATAATTATTCTCGCTTCCCCACCATCACCCAATTATATTTAAGCGTACTTTCGGAGTACGCCGATTAATAAGTCACGCAAAGACTGTATGTATTCATCTTGACTATTGCTCCGAATCTAACGCACAATCATGTCATTTTGATAAGCGTAGGAGCTCTTTCATTTACTTTTGTAAAGGTCAGGAGGCATTTTTTCTGAATGAAGTAGCTTTGCGATCGAAAGGCCTCAGAATCCTTAAATCTCGAAAAGCGATTTTCCTTACCGAAAATGACGGCTCTATCTAAGATCACGATTGCACCCCCGGGGCCACGTGCGCGGGAGCTCATCAAGCGCGAGGTCGAACAGTTTCACCAGCCCTCGATCGATCGGCTCTATCCGATCTTTACAAAAAGCATCAAGGGTGCCCTAATTGAAGACGTGGATGGCAACAGATATCTGGATTTTGCAATAGGCTCGGGAAGCATGTCCCTTGGGGGAGCAAACCCGGAACTTGTAAAGGTAGTCAGGGAAAGAGTGGAGGAACTCGCATACGCGTCTTATCCATGTTTGAACGAGATCGTGATCCAGTTTGCAGAGAAACTCACTTCGATCGCGCCGGGTTCGGGAAAGAAAATGACGGCGATACTTGCGACAGGTAGCGAGGCCACCGATTTCGCGTTTAGAATTTCCAGGGGGTTTAAGCAACGGCCGCAATTCATCAGTTTTTTTGGAGGGCATCACGGTTTCTCTCTCGGCGCACTTGCGATCTCCGGACATTACACGGCAATGTTCCGAAAACATCCTCACCTGGTTCCGGGTGTCACCCATGTTCCGTACGGATATTCTTACAGATGCCCCTTCAGGCATGAAGGCAATTCTTGCGGGCCTTCCTGCGCCAACTATATTCAGGAGACAGTCCTAACTACTGTGTCGCCACCAGAGAATACCGCAGGCTTGATTGTAGAACCCACCCAGGGACCTGCGGGCATAATCATCCCACCGGCGAGTTGGCTGGAAAGAGTGTACGAGATCTGCAAGGACAACGACATACTATACATAGACGACGAGGTGTTCACGGGTCTCGGCAGGACGGGAAAGATGTTTGCCATTGAGCATACTCCGCGCATCGATCCCGACATGATCATTCTCGGGAAAACCCTCGGTGGTGGCATGCTTCCGATGAGCGCGGTGATCATGAAAGAAGAAGTAGCAGAAAGCGTGGAACCGGGCGCGACCTCCAGTACCCTTCACGGGTACCCGCTCGGCGCGGCAGTCGCTCTGAGGGTGATCGAGGTCATTGAGGAGCAGGGGCTGTGCGATCGAAACAGGGAAAATGGGGAGTACCTCCTTCAGAGATGTCTGGAACTACAGGCAAAGCACCCGTGGATCGGGGAAGTGCGGGGACGCGGGCTCATGGTGGGGCTTGAATTCGTGAAGGACAACAAATCCAAGCAGCCGTTGAGAAAGGAGGTGAAGGACATTTCCTGGAGATCCGTCCAAAAGGGACTGATCTTCGAGTGGTTCGGCCTCAA
>JAPCJV010000212.1 GCA_027886785.1 Nitrososphaerota archaeon
AAAATCGGTGGAGGAGCTCGTGGCTTTGGGGGCAAAAGCTGCTTCGACCCCGGGTGAAGTCGCCAAAGCTTCCGATGTGGTGATAGACATGGTCACGGATGCGCCGGATGTAGAACAAGTACTTCTCGGGGAAAATGGAGTTATCACTGGGGGAAAGAAGGGGCTTGTAGCAATCGACATGAGCACCAACTCTCCAGAAATTGCGAGGATGATTTCCAAAAGATTAGGCGAGCGAGAAATCGCTTTTCTGGATGCGCCGGTAACCGGAGGAGACAAGGGAGCCCGGGAAGCTACTTTGACCATCATGGTGGGAGGAAATCAAGAGACCTTCGAGCGGTGCAAGCCCATATTCGAAGCTCTGGGAAAGGAGATCGTATACATGGGGCCGTCAGGTGCGGGACAGGCCATGAAACTGTGCAATCAGACGGCTGTCGCGATTCACATGCTGGCGACCTGCGAATCCTTGCTTCTCGGATCTTCCGCAGGTCTTGATATCACAAACGTGTTGCGCGTATTAACTTCTGGGGCTGCCAATTCCTGGAACCTGACTAATCTAGGCCCTAAAGTCGCAAAGCATGATTTCGAACCGGGATTCAAGGCGGCGCACCTGCTCAAGGATTTGCGGTATGTGATGCAGCTTTCGGAGGCAAACCACTTATCTCTTCCGGGGAGTTCCATCGTGTATCAGTTGTATAACTCAATCATGGCTGAAGGAGACGGAGAGAGGGGTACCCAGATTTTGGTACGGGTTCTGGAAAAACTCGCATCGCGCGAGGTTCGGTGAATTTTTCGAAAAATTTTGCTCTCTTACTCAAATCAGTCATTGTAAATATGATCCACCCGATGGGAGTTTGTGAGGCTAATGTCTTTAGGCGTTGACATCATTGGGTTCGGGCCCATCGGCCGGGAACTTGCCCGAAGATTAGCTGCCGCAGATTTGAAGGATACTTTTGGCGTCACATCCATATCGGATTCCAGCGGGACGATCTACCCCAAGAATTCTGCGGAAGTTATGAAGGCGGCAGAGTGGAAGCAAGAAAAGCCAAGTCAGGGGCTGAGTTCTTCCGGAATGGAGAAGCACAAAGGGAGAGCTTCCAATGCGCAGATCGTAGTAGACGTGACTACGAGCAACTACGACAAAGCCGATGCAGCAATGGACAGAGCAACAGACAGTCTCGGGTCAGGGAAACATTTCGTGACCGCTAACAAAGTGGCTCTCGCATATCATTTCGCAGAGGTGTTTGACCTCGCCAGAAAAAAGAATCTGGCCGTGGGGTACGGGGCGACGATCTGCGGAGGCATTCATGCGATCAGAGTGGCGAAGCAACTCCCGAAGGATGAAATAGAATCTGCAAACGCAGTTCTGAATGCGTCGACGACGATGATCCTCTCCATGCTCGAAGAAAATCCAGCGATCGGATTCGACGATGCGTGTAAGAAAGCCGCCGAAACAGGAGTGCTTGAAAAAGACTGGGGCGTAGATCTAGATGGAGTCGACGCCGGCGCGAAAACGGCGATCCTGGCAAACGTGTTATTTCCAGATTCCAAAGTAACCCTTGGAGACATTGCGCTCCGCGGAATCAGGGACGACAAAGCGCAACTTCTGATCCGCTATGTCGCTCTAAAAAGGGGGGAAGCCGACGAAAAGATCCGGCTCGTTTCCGAAATCAAAAAAGACGGCGCCTTCGTAGAGCCTCGGGCCGTAAAGACAGATTCCCCGCTCGCAGTCCGCGGGAGATTCAACGCGGTGGTTTTCCAGACAAAGACTCTGGGAGAAATTTCTGTCCGAAATTACGGCGGAGGGGTCGAGCTCACCGCATCAGTCCTTGTCTCTGACTTGAAGAACATCGCGAGAATGCAGAAGAAGTAGCATTTCCTTAAGCTCGAAGTTCATTTTTCTGCAGGCTCTGCGAGTGAGTTCAGCTCGTCAAAGGAAATGGCATCCTCAAGCAGGCTCACGAAGGATCCATTCTCGAGAATTTCCCTGGAGATCTTCTTTAGCAAACCCATCGCCGCATAGGAAGCGTCCGGACCAAAACTCACTCGAGCCACACCCAATTCTTCGAGCTCTGCGAGAGAAGGGAGACCTTTTCTAATCATAACGTTTACCGGACACTCGAGCGCCCTAACAAAGGTGGAAATCGCCTCCCGATTTGTAAGCCCCATGGGATACACGCAGTCAGCACCCGCGTCGCGGTAAGCAGAAGCTCTTCTGATCGCCTCATGCAACTTCGCTTCATCGTCTCCCTCCGCGTATCTCAAAGCATCGGTGCGCGCGTTGATCACAAGAGGAATGTCTGAAGACGCGGCTTGGCTCTTGATCGCTTCCAGTTTTCCGACTTGTTTTTCCATGGGGTCCAATTTTTTCGTGGCGGGAACAAAATCCTCAATATTGATTCCGATGGCTCCAATTGAAATCACGCGTTCGATCGTGGAGGAGACTTCGCCGGCCGTGTTTCCGAATCCGCCCACAATATCTACACTAAGAGGAATGGAAATCACTTTTGTAATTCTGCGCACCGCCGCGAGATATTCGTCTCTCCCGATGACTTCTCCATCGGGGTACCCGAGGGACACCATCACCCCGGCGCTCGAAGTAGCTACAACAGGGAAACCGCAATTTTCAAACATGCGAGCACTCGGCACGTCCCAGGCGTTAGGAAGTACCATTGGGTGTTTTCCGTGGTGCAACCCTCTGAAAAACTCTGCCTTTTCTCTTTGAGAAACCATTTTGACTGTCCTTCAGTTTTGAAGTACTCGGAGGTTCTATTTTTTTCGCTTCTGCACTAGGAAGCAACGGATATACAGCGGACTCGGACGTTCTGAGATAAATCGTGTCACTAGGATTTAATGAAATGCTCCGCTCGCCGTCCTAGGCAATTAACCTTCTGCTTTTGTGAGCAAAGGTACCGGATTCTGCCCGCGTCTTTGGCGCCTTTTCAAATCTCGCGAAATGACATTTTTCTCTCAGGAAGCTGCGCGCCATTGAGAGGAATTCTTTGTATTGTTCTTGATACTACGGTTTGCTAGACCTAGCTCATTTTGGTAGTGCAGTTTGCCCTGGGAGACCATCCGTTCTTTCGTAACCCTTGTATTTGTAGAACACAATCGATAGCAACCAGGCCACCACAAAGATTACGATTATTCCAAAGCCCAATGTTTCAAAGTCAAGAGATCCCAGCCATGACCAAAAAGCCCCCTTGAACCCCAGCTCTCCTGATAGAACTTGAAAAAGCTCTACAGAACCAATGACAAAGGCGACCAAGACAGAAATTACTGTAATCGTCAAATTGTAGTAGATTTTTCTGATCGGCTTCAAGAACGCCCAACCATAGGCGACACGCATTGCAATACCGTCGGTTGTGTCGACCAAAACCATGCCACATGTGAACATGAAAGGAAGAACCATAATATCCCAGAGGGGCACGTTCGACGACACTCCAACACCAACACTGATGGCTATTAGGGCGATCTCGCTGGCAGTGTCGAAGCCAAGGCCAAATAATAGGCCAACCGGATAGATCTGCCAAGGTTTTTTTACGATCTTAAACAAGGGAGAAAAATATCTATTGAGAAACCCCCGGTTTGTCAAGAGTTTGTCAAGCTGCGAAGTATTCAGTCGCCCATTTCTCAAATCCACGAAGATCTCATAGATCCCAAAGGCGATTGCGACATTGATCAGTCCCATAATCCAGAGAAAAGTTCCTGAAACAGCTGTTCCAACAACCGCCCCTGCACCTTGTAGTGTTGGAATCGATCCCGCGACCGCCCTCGTTGACAAAACAAATGCGGCGATCAAGGCGACCACGATCGTTGAATGCCCCAAGCTGAACCACGTTCCCACTGTGAGGGAGCGCTTGCCCTCTTGAAGCAGTTTTCTTGTTGTATTATCTATCGCTGCTATGTGATCCGCGTCGATTCCATGTCTGAGTCCAAAAACAAAGGCGACTATCCCCAATCCCGCCAGAACAAGAGACATTCTCCCGACGATTGTGGAAACGATAAAGCCAAAAATAATGGAGGAGCCGATTACAGCGTACAAAGCTACAAGGGTGACTTTCTCCCTAGAAGTAAGCGCTGCGTTAATCGAATCTGTGCGAGCATCGAATTCTAATTCTTCCGTCGTCAATTCAAACTCCTCGCGTTGGCCGGAGACTCCTGATGTGGGTATTAAGCCTTGACCGGAATTAGTCCCAAAAAGTGGGAAGGAAGTTTCGAATGACTTTTCTGTGATCCATATTTCTTTGAGACGGGGTCTTGGTTTCAAATATTCTCTTTGAAATAATTTCGTGTATCTGAGACCGGGAAAAAGTTACTCGAAATCTAAAATCCGGGAAATCCCCAGCTTTGAAAGGGATTTGAATCTTTACCGTTACCCAAGTCTATATCAAGCACTACAAAGAAGTGCTCCGGCCGAAAAAGCGGAATAGAAATCAAAGGAACTAACAAATGGTTAACCCTCATTCAGAACGCGAGTTCGGAATAACTTATTAAATCTGAAGTTCATTT
>JAPCJV010000213.1 GCA_027886785.1 Nitrososphaerota archaeon
CGAGATGTCCGCAATAACGAAGAAATGCCGACTTTAGTTCCTAAGAAAATCTTTCTGACAAAGGGCGTGGGCAGGCATAAAGAACGGCTTGCCAGTTTTGAGCTTGCTCTGCGCGATGCAGGGATTGAAGCCTATAATCTGGTTACGGTGTCCAGCATTTTCCCACCCAGATGCAAGGTGGTTTCCAAAAAAGAGGGAGTGGCTGAGCTCATGCCTGGGCAGATCCTTTTTCTCGTTTTGAGCCGTATCGGCACCAACGAACCCAATCGGTTGATTGCGGCTTCCGTGGGTCTGGCAATTCCTCAGGACCGTAATACGTACGGATACCTTTCGGAGCACGAAGATTACGGGCAAACGGAGGAAAAGGCGGGAGATTATGCAGAAGATCTAGCGGCGTCCATGCTCGCTTCCACTCTTGGAATCCCGTTCAATACGGAACAGAGTTACGACGACAAAAAGGAGACCTGGAAGATCTCGGGGAAAATCGTAAAGACTACTCACATAACTCAATCCGCAGAAGGAGACAAGAACGGCCTATGGACTACAGTTATTGCTGCGGCCGTCTTGCTGACCTAGGTTCTTTTGATAGGACTCTCGGATACCAGCGGTACGAGCTCGGTCTCTACCGTTTTCAGATCTTTAATCGAGTCCAGTGCTCGCCAGAATCCATAGTACGGATAAGAAGAAATTTCTCCTCTTTCTACCAGCTTGGGAAAAGTTTCCCTCTCAATGTCCCCGTCGTCCGGGAGGAACTTTTCAATCGAGGCACCGTTGATGAGATAGATTCCGCCGTTTACCCATGCGTCTACGAATTCGGGTTTTTCTTCAAATTTGCGCACCATCTTTAGTTTGTCAATTCTGACGACACCGAAGGGAGACCGATAGGGAATCAACGCCATGGTTACGATGGTTCCTTGCGAAAGATGAGTGTTGAGCATTTTGTCGACGGGCAGATCTGTAAGAATATCTCCGTTGAGAACTAGGTAGCTGTCTTCTTGCCGGTCTGTGCTTCGAAGGACATTCTTCAGCCCGCCCCCGGTTCCCAGGGCGTCTTTTTCGACCACATAGGAAACGGGAGTTCCTTGGTACTGATTGCCAAAGTGTTCCTCTAGTTTCTCCCATTTGTGCCCGCACGCAAAAATAATTTCGCCAAGATCCACCGAGCTTCTTTTGAGCCACTCGAGTTGATATTCAGCGATTGGTTTTCCATTTACCGCGATCATCGCCTTTGGTTTGTCATCGGTAAGCGGTCTAAACCTCAGTCCCTTTCCACCTGCTAAGATGACGGCTTTCATGGTCGATCTATTCCCAGAATTTTTCTGAAGAGATTTATTTCTCCAGACCGTGAAAAGTAATAAGATGAATTTCGTACATTCTAACGTCAATCGGATTGTAACTCTCGATCCCATTCTTTGCCGCCACACACGCGGGGCAGGGCATGGCAACGAGACTCATGTTTGTGTTAGTGAATGCCAAATCTGATCTTGCAAATACAGATCTTGGATCCTGTCGTAAATAAATCGTGTATGTCCGAAATCGATGCATATCGACCGTCGAAGCTCTCGAGTACCTTTTTTCGATATGCTCGAGTGAGAATTTCGCGTTGATTTCTATTTCAAGTTCTCAACGTAGATCCGCCTAATTTCTGAGCCAATTTTTTCGATCGCGTCCATTCCATCTGCAAAGAATCCCGGAAGTTGAACGAAGCCGTGTACCATTCCCTGATAATCCAGCAATTTGGTTTTTACACCTGACTGCTCTAATTTTTTCGCATAGTCTAGATCCTGTTCCCGCAACGGATCGTATTCCGCTGTTATCACGACGGCTGGAGGCAGTCCGTTCAGATCTCCATTTTGAGGAGAAGCTAAAGCATTTTTCAAATCGGAGCTAGTGCGGACATAAAGTTCTATGAACCAATCCATGCTTTCTTTTGAGGGGCCGTATTTGTCCTTGGAGTATTTTGAGAGGTCTCTCAGAAGGTCAGTAACGGGATAAATCAGAACTTGCATCGCAATGTCTGGCTCTCCTTTCTCCTTCGCCATCAAACAAACCGCTGCCGCGAGATTTCCCCCTGCACTGTCCCCCGCCACTATGATTGAATCCTCGTCACCTCCGATGAACTTGGCATTTGCAGCCGCCCACTTGGTTGCAGCAAAACAATCGTCGAGTGCATTAGGAAATTTGTGTTCCGGTGCTAATCTGTAATCCACAGAGATCACAATCGCTTCTGATTTATTCGAAATCGCGGAGCATATTTCCTCAAAGAGATCTAGGCTTCCCACGACCCAGCCGCCCCCGTGGAAGTAGACCACCACCGGGTACAGCTCCTGGTCCGCTTTTTCCCCGTTTTCCTTGGGCCAGTAGATCCGGATAGGAACCTCATTTGATCCTTCGCGAATTTTGTGGTTCTCAATTTTTTCCACCGGTTCAGATGTAGTCAGGAAAGGCAACGTCGTTCGTCGGTCCATCTCGCGCGCTTTGACGGGATCTAGAAGCGAAACTTCTTGATACCCCAGCGCGTCATTTTTCTCGAGCATTTCTTGGGCTTTTGGATGTACGGGCATGGATTGACCATCGTCCATCTGATAAGGGAATTATTATTGGAATCGCCATCTATCGAGAGTATCCAGCTATCTCCGAAAAATTTCTACGTTGATTTCCCCGTGAATTTTCTCTAGTGGCTTTAAGACAACGGCTGTCCCATTGTTGATCGAATCTTGGAGTCCGTTCGTGCTCGTAGTTGTCGTGGGTTCTAGAGCTAGGGTCCTGGCCCTTCCAAACCAGGGATAATTCAGGATGCCCCAGTTCAGCCAATACCACAGAAAAGGAAACGCTTCACTGTTCCAGCTGACCCTGAGGCCGACATTGAGTCGTTTGTTGTACAGTGTATATTGCGGCGAGGCCAGCTTTGTGATCGGAAAATCCTCTTGAACGCGAAGGTCCTTACTCGGAATTTTGGAGAGATCAACCATATTGCCATCTGATCCCGGTGCATTGGGCCATTCGAACTCGACGTTCCTTTTGAGCCTCTCATGAGCCATTTCGTAGTCGTGGGTTGTTGCCCTAATCGCCGGAATGTCAATAGTGAGATTTTGATCTACGAAAGGTTCCCCGAATGCAATGTGTTGGGCCCAGGACAGTTCGATCTCTTGTTCGCCAATGTTGATCAGGTCTTCATTGATCGAAAAGCCCGACCCTTCAGACTTCATCCGGATTGTTTTCTCCGCTCTGATCGGATATCTGATACAATCGAGATGGAGTTTTGATTCCACTCCCAGTTCCATCACGTCAACTCCGGAACAACTCCAGGGTAGGAGAGCGCTTTCACCGTGGAGACCAAACTTCGTTCCCCGGTTTGAGGAAGCAAAACCGTAATTGGGAAATACGTCGTTCCACCCGCCGCCATAGTTGTCTGTGAACGCATCTTTCTGTTCAGAAATCGTCTGAATTCGATCCCTGGGATTTTTGTATCCTTTGGGACTATGCCACATCAAATCTAGATCCTGCGGTTTGTAAATGAGCTGGAAAATGTCGGATCCTTTGTCGAGCAAAATGCCGAGCTTGATCGCATCGTTTTCGAGAATCAGCGTCCGCATTCCTTTGAAGGTCCAATCGAGAGTTCCGCTTGCGCGCATTTTTTGCTCTGCGGTTTTCGATTTTCGAAGCAACGTTAAACGTTTGTCTTTTCGATTGAGAATTAGTCCAAGAAAAATTCCTTGAGAGCATCTTAAATAAACAGCCAATTTCAGAACAAGCTTGAGATGCCCAAGGAAATCATAAGATCAGATAACGCGCCAAAGCCTGCGGGACCTTACTCCCAGGGAATTCTTGCTGAAAAATTTCTATTTGTAGCGGGTCAAGTCGGAACCGATCCGAAAACGGGTAAACTTCCGGAAGGGATTGCTGCGCAGACGAAGCAGACGCTCGAAAATATCAAGGCGGTCGTGGAAGCGGCAGGAGCGACTCTTGATCACGTCGTCCGTGTGGGTGTGTACTTGCGAGATATCAACGATTTCGGTGAAATGAACAACGTGTACAAGACTTTCTTCACGCAAAATCCGCCGGCTCGATCTACCATTCAAGCTGCGCTAGTTGGGCAGTACCTTGTGGAAATTGACTGCGTCGCCCTAAAGGTTTAGATTGGCATCGGGGCAATCCATTTTCTGGAGGCCGCAGACTCGTAAGCGGCGTCCACTAGAGAATTGACGATGAGGCCATCTTTGAAAGTCTCCGAAGGTTCCTCACCTTTTGTTATGCATTCAGCAAAATGATCCAATTCCGCGATAAATCCGTAATTCTCGTGCTCTCTTAAGCTCGGAAAAATCCACCCACTAGGGGCATCCGCCTTTTCTACAATCGCCCCGCTAGAACCGGCCGTGAATACTTTGAGCCCGGTTTCACGGGTAAGGTCCACAAATATCGTTCCCTCCGTCCCGAAAATCTCGAAGCGCACATCCAGCCCTCCCTTTGCTGACCAGCTGTTTTCGCTCTGTCC
>JAPCJV010000214.1 GCA_027886785.1 Nitrososphaerota archaeon
TCTCTATTCAAACGACACTGCTTCCAAGGAAAAATCGATTGAGGCACTGACGAAGGAATATGGAAAATTCCTCCTGGAGCGAGATCTTACCGAGGAGAACAAAATCCCACCCAGCGATCAGGACAAGAAAAAAGTCGTTGATCAATCGGTAGAACTGTTCAACGAGCAGAGATACTGGGAGTGCCACGAGGCGATGGAGCAGATCTGGAGAAGGGAGACGAGTCCGCAGGAGAAAGCCGTTCAGCAGGGCGTCATTCTGTCCGCCTCGGCGCTTGTCCACGCGCAAAAGGATGAAGACACTATCTGCATTGGAATGATCCCCAGGGCTCTGGCGAAGCTCGACCAGTGGGACGAAGAAACGTACTACACTCTCAATGTTGGCACGCTGAGAAGGAGCATGGAAGAGATCTTGAAGACCAGAATGATTTCTTTTCCAAAGATCTAGTCGGATTCCAAGTTCTGGAGAAAGTTCGTGGCGTATCCCAGAGAGGAGTCAAAACCGGAATCCAAGTTTCCTTGTCTCAAGCTTACATCCACAGGATCGTAGGCATTGATGAGCCTCGTCGTGTCTTCAGCTGTCTGGTAGCTTATGAGATAATTCCCCTGTCCGTTCTGAGTTTCAACGTCAACTCTAGTCCTCGATTCATTCGGGGGACGGAGGATGGAGTACGGGTTTGCCTTTATGAAATCGACAATATTCAACACGCCATTGCCCGTTCCATCCTTTTCAAGAGGCTCCAGTAACGAATTGAGCGCCAGCGACAACCCTTGATGGAGGTCTGCGTATGCGTCAATTAGGGGCTTGTTCGCGCTCAAAATAGCCTTATTTTCGATGAGCATGATTCCATCCGAGTTCTCTCGCAATTGCCGCAAGGCGCAGCCCGCGTAGAAGTATTTGTGCTTCTCAAAGTTGTACGGCATGGATACTATTCCGACTACCATGGAGTGTACCTGTTTGGCGCAATGTGCAACCAGCGGCGCGAGTCCCGAGCCAACCGCGCCGCCCAAACCCACGATGATGAAAGTAATCTGTGTCCCCCGGAGTGCTTCCTTGATTTGGTCGAGGTACGAAAAAGCTAGACCCCGGATCTTGGAAGGGGTCCTCTCGTACTCCCTTGAAGCGTCAATGAGGATCTTTTTTCCAAAGACCACATTCGCGACATCTTCGGGATCGCATGAGATGTACACGAAGTTCTCCAGTTGTTTCAATTGATGCGCTAGCTCATAGGCGATACTGCATCCCCGGGTAGAAATTCCAATTACGGCGATTTTTTTTCCATATGTTTGTGAAAAAGCTGGAAATTGCGTGAGCAGTCTATTTTCTCTTCTCTTGTGAGAAATGGAAGTGTAAGAAGCGTGCGCCAAGTGTCGTGCCGCACGGCCATAACAAACCGGATATTTATTCTGTTAAGTGGTATATCTCAATGATCTTGTCAACAGAAATTGCTCTGCCTCCGCGACTGTAATACGATGCAAATCCGCCTAAGTCAAAATCCGAGGACCTGCTGAAGTGATGGCAACCGTGTTTTCAGCCTGAGCGATTGGCGTGCCATGCTCTTCCACAAGTTCCGGATAAACGTGCACCGCTCTAACCTTCAACAGTTGACTGATCATTGTCTCAAGTTGCTGTTTCGAGTATTCGGCACTAAACCATCTCAGGGCAAAGGGAAGCGTTTTTCTTTTGCTCCACACTAAATCCAGAAATTTGTCCAGCTCTGGCTTGCCCGTCCTCCTCCTCGAAGAGATGGAAAAAATATTTCTCGATTTGCCATCCACCACAATCCCGCTCCCTTCTTTCGTCGTGAAAAATTGTTCCGTCGCGTACACCTTTCCAAGGACAAATTTTTCATCCGAGTGTGACCACACGTTGGGAATAGAAGTGCCAGCATGTACCACAAACTCATCCACCGAGTGTCCCGAGAGATTGGAGATGGGAACGTAGCCTCTCCTCTCCGCGAGAGCTTCCACGACCCTTCCCACTTCGTTCGTCTTTGTTTCGGCTCGGATCACTTTCAGCGCCTCAAGTTGTGCAGCTTTGACCGCAGCGAGGAGATCCAGCAAGCTGTCATCGTAACACAGCGTGGTCGAAGTGTCAGCTGGAAATCCGTTAACGTGCGCTCCCAAATCGATCTTCAATAGGCCCGTAGTTTCTTCGATGATCCTCGGGTCTTCCACTTCCGCCGTGTAGTGAGCTGCTGTTTCGTCCGCGCAGACGTTTGTCGGGAACGCTGGTTCTCCCCCCAGCCGCCGGATGTTCTCTTCCACAAAATTGCATAGCTCCAGATAGGACTTGTTTCTCCAATCGCCCCTGGCCTCTACCAATTCCCTGACTTCCCGTGTTATGCGACCCGCCTCGACGTACTCTTTGCGGATCTCTGGCGAAAGTGTCGACATTTTTCGTACTAGATTTTCATTAGAATTTTGATCCTATTTACGCTTGCCAGAATCCCGAGCTCTCTGGAGTTCTGTGAAAATCACAAGGAAGTTCTTTTAGATGGATGAAAGGTCTAGTACTTTGATGCAGCTTGTAAAACTGCTTGCCACCCTGCTCATAGCTTCCGCTAGTTCTCTCATTTTGGGAGGCGCGTTGCTCTACTACTATTCTCTAGTGCCGATGATTCTGGTGGCAACTACTTTTGTCGCTGTGGTGATATTGCTCTTCTTGTCGTACTTCGTTTCCCGAGGAAACCTAGTCGCTATCAATGTGGCTACAGTCTTGGGTGTCGCTGCGCCGATCATGTCTTATTTCACCCCCTCTCACGTCGGAGTCCTCGAGCAGATCGGGACCGGTGGATTGATCTCTTTACTTGGAATTTTGCAACTAGCGGGATTCTATGTTTTCCCGATTTTGTTTGTCGTAATCAGGGTAAGTCTCTATCGCAGGATTGGACGAAAATCAGTACCGACCAGTTCGATCCGAGTACCAAAGGCCGATTCGTTCGTTTCCACAGTTTTTAGGGCGTGAAAGCTCTTTGTTCTTAGAAAGTAAAGAGACAAAGCGCTCATCAAAATACAGAAACTTCCAACAATAAAGGGTACGAATGCTAGAAGAAGATCGGTCAGGTTATCTCCGGACGAGGGAATGACATTCGATTCCTTTAATGTGCCGAAAAAGACGAATACCGAAAATAATCCAAACCAAAAAGAATACCGGCTCGATAGTTTCTCGCTTGAATTCAAGGAAATCTGGAAAGAAGTCAGGGCACCGATTAATAGTGTCAAGAAAAGTGGGAACCAGAAGACCACCTGTTGCGCGACATATTCCTGAGATCCCACGTGAGTAACCGTGTAAGTGGTGGGATTGAACAGGAATACCGAGGAAACCGCAACCGTCAGAATAAACGCACACCACATCAAGATTCGAAAGTGCTTTCGATTTTTGCCGAGTTGCAGGTTAGACACCAGACTCCGGTCGATGCCGTAGAGCAACAAAACAAACCCCAAGTAAGCCGCAGAAAACTGCGCTTGCAGGTCAAGAAAGCCATCGATTGCCCCGCTCCTGTATTGTGTTAGGAAAACGACTGACCCCACTAACGTAATCAGAGCAGCTAGAGGAGCGAGACTAATTCCAAGGGCTTTTCCTCGATCATGGGAATCTGAAAACTTCGATCGTACTCTCAATCCCACAAGAGTCGTGGCGACGAGTATCGCGGACATCGCCAGAGCCAGAACATAATACGTAAGATCAAAAAAGAATGTGGAATACATGAAATCTTGGAAGTTGTTTACCTCATACATAACGCGTTATCTGGACATTATCTTGGGATAACATCCGCACTTCATATATCCGAAATCCCGTGGTTCAGTAAGATCTAATGGCTGAAGAGTCAAACAAAGGAAGTCAAAAGCTCGCGGATCTCAGTGAAGTCTACGAACTATTGAAGACAGATGCATCAGATCTCCTAAGGGATCTCCTTCGCGGTGTTTCCATGTGGGGCACGACTGCCGTAATTGCGTTGTTCCTGACGCTTTCCTGGATCGTTCTCGCAGCTGTGATTACAGTGTTCGGGCATCCATATGGATCGCCGCCCAACGGGGTAAGCACTTCGACCGTTATTGAAGTTCTTTACATGAGCATCGGGTTGGCCTTCGTCTCTGCCGTTGTGTGCATTTACATGTTCTCCAGGTACTTTTCGCTTAAGAAAAAGTACTCCCGATTATTCAAAATCGCCGAGAAGTTACGCTGAAAAGTTGAACTCCTCTCCTTCGCTTCCGGGAGTCGCCAACAAAATACTCCAGTACTTGAATAAGATCAGCGAGGGATCTGGCAGAGCCAAAAGAATGGATTTTTTGCGAATTGCGGGAAACGAGGAGATCTTGAATGATTGGATCGAATATCTCGTTAGATGCAACCTTGTCAGAGCGGAAACGGACGACGGAAAAAATTACTATGTCAAAACGGAACTGGGGGAGAAAATGCAGCAAGTCTTGAAAGCGCATGATTATCTGGGACCCTTGTTGAGCGACTTGAGCAGGAATAGACGAAAACCGAA
>JAPCJV010000215.1 GCA_027886785.1 Nitrososphaerota archaeon
AATTTCCATTCTCGATCTTTATGGCATACACTCCTGTGCAAAACCCGTTTGTCGGCTTTGCATTGAAATTACAGGGACATCCCCAGTCGCAATTGCAGGTGGCCATGAGACCGCCTTGGTATTTCCATTTGATTTGTTGGGACATTTTCAGTTTGGATTACTGTAATTAGGTCGCTAAAAAAACCTATTGTGGAATCCCGCGATTGCGAATTCCTATTTTTCAAGGAATTTCTTCAGGTATCCGAGAATCATCTTCCAACCCCACTCGTTGTGCCTGAGCTCCGCTTCCGAAGCATTATTCGTTTGCGATAGCGACACTAATGTGTACTCTCCCCTGTCAGAGAGGGTTATCGCAACAGAGTGATAATTCTCCGGTAGGTCTGGCTTGCCGGAAAGCTTGCTGTAATGGCTATAATGTACCATATGTTCCGGGATAAGCTTCAGGACCGTTCCTTTGTCTTCATAATTTACTCCATTCACAATCCCCCTCCAAACGATGGGGCTCCCTTCTTTCCAATCTGATATGACATCCGCGCCCATCATAAATTGCCTGAGCGATTCCCGATCCACAAGAGCTTTCCATACTTGGCCTACGGAAGCATGGACTTCTATATCGGCATTTACAATAAGATCCTTGACGTTATTAGACATCTATACTCACTTCGTGAAACTGAGTCCTTGCAGAGGTTGGAGGCTTCTAAACTAATCCATTTCTCTGAATCAATTTTGTCTCCCGATTCAGGACATATGAATCTGTTTATATTATCAGTTTCTTATATTAGAAAACCATGAAAGCAAAAATAGCGCAATTCACGCTAGTCGTAAAAAATCAAGCAGCAGCACTGGACTTCTACACCAATAAGGTGGGTTTCGAGAAAAAGACAGACGTTACACCTCCGGGCAGTTATCGATGGATCACTGTCGGTCCTCAAGGTCAAGATCTTGAACTCGCACTGTTCGAGGCCGGTACAAAAGATCCCAACGGTTGGTCCAGCGGGTGGCAACCAGGGGGAAATCCTCCGATTGTCATGAATGTGGACGACTGTCGCCAAGCCTTTGCAGAGATGAAAGCTCGGGGCGTCGAATTCAAGCAGGAGAAACCGGATGAGTATGCTTGGGGGATCTCTGCTACCTTCTCCGATCCGGATGGTAACCTGTTCTCCATCAACCAGCGCCCCGGTGCTTCCTCCTGGACGAAGTAATAGCGGTGCTGCCAAAAATACTGAATACACCAAACGCATTTTCGGCGGTAGCGGATCCCACTAGACGTGCGATGCTGGATCTGCTTTGCACAAAACCTCGTTCTGCGGGAGAAATTGTTTCCCGGTTCCCCGAGCTCACCCAGCCGGGAGTGTCGCAGCACCTCCGGGTACTCCGGGAAGCTCAACTAGTCACCGTAACAATCAATGCTCAACAACGGATTTACACTTTAAAGCCCGAGGGATTTCGCCCATTGCAGGAATGGATCTCCAAGTATCAGGAATTCTGGACAGATAAGCTGGATGCACTTCAAGAACATCTCGATGCCAGCAAGAAAGCTAAACAAATGACCGTGAAAAAGAAATGACGGGCACTTCTCGTTTAGGGCAGGTGAAAGTCGAGGGGGACCATGCGACGCTCACCTTCGAGAGAAGCCTGCCTTATCCGCCTGAAGATGTCTGGAAAGCAATTACAGATCCGGGTGAACTCTCAAAGTGGTACATGTCGGAGACCCGGATAGATGGAAGGGTGGGAGGAAGTATCGACTATTCCAGCGGCCCGCGCCGGGTTACGGGAAGCATTCTGGCGTGGGATCCACCGCGGGTATTCGAGCATGAGTGGAAGGTCGATCGCCCGGGATTTCCAAAGGGAGAGTACGGAGTGATCAGGTGGGAACTGGTGCCTGAAGGTGAGGATACAATCCTCAAACTGACTCACCGTAATCTACCTGGCCAGACCGCATATTATTTCGCTTCGGGTACACACGCCGTCCTCGACCGGCTAGAAGCCTATCTCAATGGGACTCCGATGCCGGACTGGATGACACGTTCGGAGGAGCTGCGGAAGAGTTACGTTCCCTGAGTCACTTCGTAAAAGAGTCCAAGTACTGTGGTCTTAAACGGGCTCGTCCCCGTCAGCTTCAATTTTTGATTTTACCCAATACGGGTCCTTCATTTCCGGGAAAAACGATTAAAATCCTCTGGTAGAGTGTGCCACCAAGTGAAAGCGTTTTGACAATTCCAAAAACTGAAGGATATCTTTCGGTTCTCGGCCACAAGCTGTTTTTTGAAGCGTTCGGAGATCCTAATTCAAAAGAGAAAATCGTCTGTCTCCACGGCGGGCCCGGAGCTCCGCACAACTACACTCTTTCTATGGCCGACCTTGCAAAATCGGGGTACTACGTCATTTTTTACGACCAGCTGGGCGTGGGCAAATCTGAACTCCCCAAAAATCTGACACTGTTCACCGTGGAGCACTATGTGGAAGAATTAGAGGAATTCAGAAAGCAGATGGGACTGAGCAAGTTCCACCTCTGGGGGTCTAGCTGGGGTGGTTTTCTGGGAATAGCTTACGCCTTGAAATATCAAACCAACCTCAAGACTTTCACTTCAGCCGGAGGCGCCTCAAGCACTCCCTTGACGTATGGGGAAATGCTTCGTCTAAAGTCAGAGATGCCCAGGGAAATCATTGATACTCTGGAAAAGTACGAGGCCGAAGGGGATTACGAAAACCCAGAGTACATCAAAGCGCTCGACGTAGTCTATCACAAACATCTTTGCAGGCTAAAGGAATGGCCGGACGATGTGACCTATGCAATGAATCATACGAGCAAGCCGGTGTACAACACGATGTGGGGCCCCAACGAGTTCACCATGTATGGCAACCTCATGTACTGGGACGTTACCCCGCAATTAGGCACTATCCGCACTCCTACGCTGATTACCTGCGGGCGCTACGACGAAGTTACGCCCAAAGTGCAGCAGGTCCTTCGCGAGGGGATTTCCGGCTCCGAAATGGAAATCTTCGAAAACGGATCTCATCTGACTTTTTGGGAGGAACGAGAAAAATATATGAAAACCGTAATCGATTTCCTGAACCGCAAAAGTTCCTAAGCAAAGTTTAGGGCGGTTCATCGTCCATCTCAAAATCTAATGCATGTGCCCACTTTCTCGTTTATGCTGCGCATCCCACTTTGTTCCGGGTTCGTAATACCGCGGGTGCCACGCCTCGTAGGGGTGTTTTTCGAGCCGTTCTGCCGGCGGGTTGATCCACGTGGTGATCTTGGAGGGAAGGAGCTCCACCACCAAGCGGGGCTGATCTATAGAGCCTTCCAAATAACTGGGACCGAGCTCTGGCCCGAAATACCTGATTACCATTCTCCTGCCCATTTCGACCCAGTCTCCCCCGAGGATTCGCGCCTTACCCTCCATTATTACCTTGGGATAGGGAGGATCCGCCCCATCTATGAGGACTGCGATTTTCGGTTGCTTTCTGATGTATTCGACCCAAACGGATTTCTTTCTGCCGCCAAACAGAAGCTTCCCGTCTTGCCATTCGTACCAGACGGGCACAACGGACGGAGATCCGTCCGGTTTTACCGTTGCAATCTTTGCAACGTTAGGCCCTTGCAGGAATTTATCCATCTCAGCCCTTTTCATTCTAGGCAACTTTCGCTTAGATCGCCTTCCTTTTGGAATACACCTTGAGGTAACCCGTAGCTTGGGATATAAACGAAATGGAACGGGCAAAAGGGACAGTAAAAGAAAATTTATTACTGCTTTGGACTTTCAGCGATCCTACCAAGTTGAAAATGAAAAATCGATTAATTAGGAATCACAGATCCGCCATCGGTAGAGCTGCTATTGTTGCCGTAGTTGTTATTGTCGTAATAATATTGGTCGCGGGTGGACTAGCCCTTTCGTCCTCGCTAAACAAATCTTCTACAACGTCCACGACTACTGCCGGACAGTCGACATCGAGTTCGACTTCATCTTCGAGTGTTGCTTCGTCGTCTTCCTCTTCCAGTTCTAATGCATCCAGCTCTTCCACTTCATCTCTCTCTTCAGTTTCATCATCTTCGGCATCATCTATGAGTACAACCAGCAGTTCCTCATCTTCCTCCGCTTCTAACCTTACGATCCCATCTACTTTCACTTACGAGACAATCAGCACCCCTCAGTTCATGGATCCTCATGTCTCGTACAACACGTACGACTACAATGTGATGTACAACGTTTACGAGACTCTTCTCTGGTACAACAAATCTAGTCCGACGGATGTGGTTCCTTGGCTCGCGCAGAACTACACGATTTCAGCCGATGGAAAGACTGCCAATTTTGCCCTAAGAAGCGGAATCAAGTTTACGGACGGAGAGTCGTTCAATTCCACTGCAGCTTACTTTTCACTGAACAGATTGCTCGTCGAGGACGGTAGCTCTCCGACGGGACACGGAGTAGAGGCATCCTGGATTATCCAGCAGCTTGCGAACGCTTCCCTGAGCACC
>JAPCJV010000216.1 GCA_027886785.1 Nitrososphaerota archaeon
TAGAGGTGGAGAGCGCGAGACGCGGTACTAGCGTCAACAACCTGACGAGTCAGGTTCTTAGAAAGTGGGTGAACTTCGATCGATATCTCCAGGACTTTGGGTACGTCATGCTGTCTGTTCACGATTTCCTGCGGGCTCTCAATTCCTTCGATGATTCCGTTGTCAAAAGCCTTGCCTCCGAAAGCGGCCGCAGATTTCCGAAAGATTTGATTTTGTTTACAGGTCAAAAAAATGATCTACGCACTTGTGTCAAATTCGTGGAGACGATCTTGTGCGACTATATGAGGTGGGCGAGCTACCACAATTCGTCGACGGAGGCTGAGTTTGTCATCACTCTCCGGCACAACTATGGATCAAAGTGGTCGATGGCGCTGGAATCCATCCTGGGAGAAATGTTTGAAACGAATGCGGCCACTACACCAAAGTTTACGGTCACCGAAAGTACAGTGCTCATGACCATTACGAAACCTCAGGAAATGAATCCCAAGACCGCGGCGGGGATCGAACCTCAACCGAACGGAGCACTCTAGACTTTTGCTTTAGACAGCGCGTCACTCGTCCGGATAGGCCCCCTATACGGGATCGCAAGCTGGGGGAGCGACTAATCCCGCCGCAATTTCTGTTGAACGAGTCTAAGGCTTTTACAAATCCAACCTTTGAGATGATGCAGAACTACGTAATAATTGTAAGTGAAACCAGGACAACATGCAATAGATCAGTGATTAATCAAAACTATCGATATCGTTGGATGAGTGTCGAGCATTTGTCGTAATCCGACAATTTCAAGATTAAGCTATTTCGTTTTTTCTGAACTTTTGATCCTCCCCCCGCATGCATTAGGGGGTCGGGGGGCCTAGTCGATTCTTTCGGATATTCCATTTCCTTTGTTGTAGTAATTTCATTGCCTATATTCAACAAACAATGCAACCCCTATCCTCAGCTATGTTTTGGGCCCTTTCTGATATTGGACTCAGGGGGAGGAAATTCGCCCTAAACGCATTCAGATAATTTCGAACCCAAAATCTCCGAAAGCAACCCAAGACGATTTAGAAAATGCCTGCGACCCTCGACAAAGGTTATTTACCTTGTTGAACAACAATTTCTTTGCGATCTTCTATGCACGGAAAGAATTATCGATTTACCAGCGGTATGCCACTTACCAGCAAGGTGTACTCACCTGGTGCTCCCAACTCAAAAATTGCCCGGTTTAGCACAGGCCAAGCGAGTCCGGATTATGATTATCTTATCAAATTAGTTAGCACGGAAAAAGTTCAGATCAGGCACAACGCGCTAGAGGCGGCTAGAGTGGCAGCTAACAAGAAACTCACCCCGATCGGGGAAACTGCTTACTTTTTGCGCGTGAAAGTCTATCCGCACGTGATTCTCAGGGAAAACAGGATGATTGCAACAGCCGGAGCAGACCGGTTGCAGGAAGGAATGCGCAAGGCTTGGGGAAAGCCTATGGGCCTCGCGGCGAGAGTCATGCCGGGTTCAGTGATTCTCGAGTTGCAGGTGAAGAAGGAGAATTTAGGGAAGGCCAAAGAAGCAATGAAGAGTGCCTCTACCAAACTACCCATGCCGACTGAAATTGTAACAGAACGGCTGGAGAAAACCGGCGCCGAGATTCCCATCGCGACCTAAGCGCGCTCCTTGAGCAGCTGCGCTTATCTAGGATCAAGGGTAATGTTTTCCTAGATACACCGCTAATCTTTCTTTTTCTAACGAGATGATTTTTTCATGGGCATTCAGATCGACGTAACACAATTAGAGAAAGTAATCGAGGAAAAACATCCCAAGAGAATAGTATTCAACGCTCCCGACGGTTTGCTCGGACTGACTCGAACGAAAGCCCAGGAACTGGAAAAAAAGTATGATCTGCAGGCGATTGTGATCGCCGATCCGACGTACGGTTCTTGTGATACGGTGGACATGGATGCCCAACGCCTCGGCGCAGATCTTGCCTTCCATGTGGGACACAACGTGACGATAAAGAAATTCGGGAAGATCACTTATTCTGTGGACGCTTTCGATGATGTTTCTTTCGCGGCAGTTTCGGAAAAACTTTCGGAGCTATTGAGGGTAAAAGGAGTAAAGATTATCGGCCTAGTTGCCTTCGCTCAACATCTTCATGAGATTGAGAATGTTTCCAAGATTTTGAAAAAAAACGGCATAACGGCGATCGTTGGAAAAGGCATGGGGCAGCTCCATGACGGCCAGATTTTCGGCTGCGAGTTTTACCCTGCATTCAACATCCGAGAGAAGGTCGAAGTGATGGTGCTGCTGGGACAGAGTATGTTTCATGCGATCGGACTGAGCCTGTCCACCGCGAAACCGACCCTCATGCTGGATCCCTACCAAAACGAAGTGATCGACGTGGAAAAAGTTGCGCAGGAGAGATTGAAGAAAGCAGTCCTCTCAGTCTACAAGGCGAGGGATTCTCGAAGGTTCGGAGTGATCATTGGGTTGAAGGAGGGACAGATAATGACCGATCAGTCGATCCAGATTAAGAGGCAGCTGGAAACCCTTGGAAAAGATGTGCAGCTGATCGCTCTCCGCGAGATCACTTCCGATCGTATTAACTCGATGACAGACATCGAAGCTTTCGTCCAAACGGGCTGTCCGCGAATAAGCGTGGACGGATACACTTTTTCCAAACCGGTACTAAGCGTGCCCCAAACGGAAGCCTTACTGGAATTGCTTGCGGGTAAAGAGATAAACATGGACTTTTTTGAAAGAAAACACTGGCTCTAGAGAAATAGTTTGGTTTGGGAGAGGTTATTTGTGATGGAAAAAATTGAAACGAAAAAATCAAAGACAGCAGTAATACCGGGAGAAAAACTGGCCACGATTGAGGAATTTGTACCGGGGGAGGGAACTGCCTCGCTTGGCGAATCTATCGTGTCAGTAGTGCTGGGCGACGCGGAACCGGACATGGCAAATAGAGTGATGAATGTTAGGGCGGTACACAGCGCGGACTCTCAATTGCCCCAGGTGGGGGAGTATGTTATTGGTCGCGTAGACAGCGCACAACCCTCGATGGCTCAAATCACGATCATCGCGGTCGGCGATCTAGTCAGCGACAAGGAGCTCAGCGGAATGCTTTCCCTTCGAGACGATCGTAGGCGCCGGAGCAGCCCGCTACGGTCTGGGGACACCATCAGAGCCAAAGTAATCAGCACCAAGAACTCGATTTACCACCTCGCGATGGATGATGCGAAGACGGGAATAGTAAAGACGGTCTGTGCCAATTGCGGCGGTAACGTGATTGCTCTTGGTATCGACCGGGTAAAGTGTAGAGAGTGCGGATTCGTTGACGAAAGGTTGGTTTCAGAAGACTTTGTCAAGTACTCGAGGAATCAAGCGAGCCCTTGAACGTCGTGAAAGAAAAATAACTGATGAAGAGCATCGAAACGTGTGCCTTCGTCGCAAAGGCCAGATTGGTCTTTGCAGGAACTAACAGGATAAGAGTTTGTAAGCGAGTCTGGATTGGTTCCATTCGCTAGTAACGAAGTCCACAGTGAGAAATAAAAGAGAACCTCGTTGACGCTCACCGCAAATGCGAGAATCGAAACGAACTGAAATAACGCCCTAACGGTTCTGGGGAAGCTAGCCAACCTACTCGCAACTAAGGCAAAACCCCCAAAGGAAAAGACGCCGAGGAAGCGAACATCAGAGCCACTGGCTTTATCTAAAATAGAAAGGTGCCGGGTGAAGGCCATTCAAACGAGGTTCTGGATGCGGTGTTAGCCAGGGAAACTTCCACTATGGGTCGAGGATTGAGAAAGTAGAAAATCAGAAGCGCAGTCAGGGTTCCTCCGCTTAGAATCACCAGGATTAGTGCCAGCTTTCTTTCCCCGGGGCTCTTCGGGTGTACAAGTTCTTTGATCAGGTACTCCGGAATTTGTCTAGTAGATGAAAAAAGATCCTGTTAATCGGTCCTCAGGAGATTTGGATCAATGAGCCACAGAGAAAACATATAAAGGCGAAACAGCCCTAAGGCCTATTCTAACCCTTTGAATCTAAAAATTAACCCCGCCGGCGAAGGCGCCATTAAAGTTGAAATCGAAAGAGAAGACTACAGCGTCGCGGATATTGTTCACAAGGAACTTTTGAACGTAAAGCACGTGAAGTTTTCAGGGGTAGCTCCTCCCCACCCTTTGATCAAGATTCTGACCTTGGAAGTAAGCACGGACAGCAGCAATCCTACTAAGGCATTGAAGGATGCGCTGGAACTCTCCAAGAGTAGAGTCGCGGAGTTGCTCGTTCTCGCGAAGGAGGCCTTTCCCCAAGCTCCCGGAATCTTGCCCGAAAAAGGTCCGCCACCGACCAGTCGGCCCCCCGATGATTCCACACGGACCGATGATGATGCCAATAAAGATGAATCCGAAACCGGTACTATCTGACTGCACCATTCCGATCCATTTTTGAAATCCTGCACTTTCTGTTTGCTGACCTAAACGA
>JAPCJV010000217.1 GCA_027886785.1 Nitrososphaerota archaeon
ATTCTTTGAGAGGTTCTTGCATTTCGAAATGATTGATTCCTTATCTTGGCCGTCACCTTTGCCTAAGTGAAATGTCCCGACGACATTTGGTTGAAAGTAAACTTGATCTAGCTTTTGATCACCGTATGAGGAGATCTGAAGAATTGACGGTCTAACGTCTTCGATTACCTTTGGGAGCTCTGGATTCAAAGCGGGACTGACGACTACCACTCCCACGTAGGGCGGTACTTCTTTCGTAAGTTCCTCGAGTCTCGCAAATGATAGGTTTCTCGGCGAACTGTGATGTCCGAAGATGAAACCGAGCGCGTCCGCTCCACTGTCGATAGCTTCCCTGACATCCTCGATCCTAGTAAGCCCGCAGATTTTGACTCTTACAGCCGCCATCGTCGCGTTAACCTCCAAACCCCTCAGTGAATTCTCTCACCTTGCTTTGAATATCCGGAGACCTCATGATCGATGTTCCGATGAGGAAAGCTTTTGGTGCCGGGGAACCTCTATCCTTCAATTTCTTCAAGATGTAGTCGATATCCTGCGCACTCTCAAACCCACTTTCGCTCATGATCAATCGATTTAGGGCAGTGCAAACAAAGGAACTTTGGCTGATGAGATCTATTGTAGTGTCAATAGTCGTCTTGAAGGTCTTCAGGTCCCTATTGTTTATCCCTATGATATCACAATCGAGTTTCGCAACCTCTTTGATCCCTTCCTCAGAGTGAGTCTCTACGATTACTTCCAAGTCCTCCTTTTTCGCGAATCTTATTGCATCAGGAAGGGTCAAACTCTGTTTCGCGTAACCAAGCGAAAAGATTTCTTGGATAAACAAGATCGCGCTTGCTCCCAGTCTGCTTGCGGTCTTAATTTGCTCAGGCGAGACGACAATGTCCTTCATGATAATTGGAAGATTCGTGCTGATCCTCGCGGTTTTGAGGTTTGCAAGAGAACCAGAAAAATTCTTTGGCTCAGTTAATACTGACAAGCCTGCGGCGCCTGCGGACTCCATTGTCCTTGCAATTTGCGACACTTCATCATGTCGGTCATTTATTCTACCTGAAGATGGGGAGGCAAATTTGATCTCGCAAATTATTGCTTTTCCAGCTTTACCGTTAATAGATTCTACGAGACTCGGACGACCATGACTACCAGTACCGGTTTCAGTATATTCACTCGTTGAATCAGAGCCCAGGGTTGTTGCTGCATCATAATAGCCTGACTCGACAGTATCAAACGCGTCTTCTACGAGTCCTTGCAGTGTCTTCAATTTAAAATTCCCGGTTTTATTATCTCAAATTCTTTGTCGATTGTGCAAGAGCGATTCAATTCGACCACGATCTCCATTTGTATACTTAACAAGCGAGACTAATTTATCGAGCGCCTTGCCACTTTGAATTGCGTTTTTGGCTAGATCGATCCCTTCCAAATAGTCAACGGCCATTTTGGAAGTAACCAGAGCTGCTGATGAATTCATTAGAACCATCTCCTTTGTGGCGCGTTCTCTTGGCGTCAACTTCGTGCTATCCGGAGAAAGTACGGACAGGGCCATCGTAGCATATGTGTCGATATTAGCACCTTCTGCCGAAATCTCATCGAAGGTCCTCAGCTCTAGTCCGAACGTCGCCAACGGGTCGAGAACTTCATCACGAATTTCTTTGTCTCCTTCAGCTTTTCTGGCAACATGTGTCGACCCCACTGGCGATACCTCATCAATCCCGCCTTCACCATGAACTACAATAACATCTTCCACTCCGAGCCTGGTCAACACCTGCGCTATGGGTCGTACTAGACTATCATCATAAACACCTACGATCTGAACCTTTGCTCCTGCCGGATTTGTTAGAGGGCCCAAGATATTGAACATCGTCATTATCCCGATCTCCTTTCTTGGGACAGCTACATGCTTCATCGCCGGATGGAAGACCGGCGCAAACATGAAGCCGATGTCAGCTTGCTCGATCGAATTTTGAACCGTCTGCGGATCTGCATTGATATTCACCCCAAGTTTTTCTAAGAGATCTGCACTGCCACACTTGCTTGAAAAGGACCTGTTTCCATGTTTTGCAACAGGAACCCCTGCCCCGGAAGTCACGAAAGCTGCAATTGTGCTGATATTGAAGGTCTTCAACTTGTCGCCACCCGTTCCGCAGGTATCGACAAGCCTATCGTTTACTTTCGGACAGATTTTTAGGGCATGCCTTTTCATTGAGGCGGCAAATGTGGTAAGCTCATCGACACTCACCCCCTTCATTCTAATCGCAGTCAGGAACGCAGCTATCTGGCTAGGGGTTGCGATGCCTTCCATAATCTCCTCGATCGTTGCACTCGCTTCAAATTCTGATAAATCGCTCCCCGCCACCAATTTCGAAATGGCGGTTTTTATTGGGTAGTATTCTGGCATTCTTTTCCATCCAAGCCTATATCCTAGCTAGGAAATTCTTGATTATGCGGACGCCATCTCTGGTCAGGATAGATTCTGGATGAAATTGAATACCGTAAATGGGGTACTCTTTGTGTTTGATTCCCATGATTTCACCGTCCTCTATCGAACTCGCCGTGATCTCAAGGTCATCTGGAAGTCTCTCTTTGCAGATAACGAGCGAATGGTACCTCACCCCTTCGATCGGACTTGCAAGTCCCTCGAACATATCCTTTCCATTGTGTCTTATTTTCGACGTCTTCCCATGCATTATTTTCCCTGCATGCGAAATCTCGGCACCGTAGACGTGTCCAATCCCCTGATGCCCTAAACAAATTCCAAGAGTTGGGATTTCACGGCTGAGCGTGCCAAGAATCTCTGCGCAAACTCCAAAATCTTCTGGATTGGAAGGATTGCCGGGGCCCGGGGAGATTATTATTCCGTCGGGCTTTAGTTTGGTCTTCGCATCCTCTACCGATATTGCGTCGTTGCGGTACACTCGTGGATCTGCCCCCAACATACCCACATACTGCACGAGATTATAGGAGAACGAATCGTAGTTGTCCAAGATCAGGATGATTTTCCTGCCTTCCAATGCATCGTTATTCTCATTCAAACCCCTGGCGCACTCCCATTTTTTTCCGCAGATATTTCCAGTGCTCGAAGTAAAGCAGCCGCTTTGCGATCGGTCTCCTCCCACTCGGCCTCCGGAGAAGAGTCTGCGACTATTCCAGCGCCCACTTGAATCGAAGCTCGATTTTCTTTTGCAATGAGCGTCCTGATCGTGATCGCGGAATCCATGTTGCCGTTGAAAGAAAAGTACCCTACTGCTCCCCCGTACGGACCCCTGGATTCAGGTTCGAGCTCGTCGATTATCTGGATCGACCTGATCTTTGGAGCGCCCGAGAGCGTTCCCGCAGGAAAGATCGAGCGCATCGCATCAAAAGAGGTCAGGCCTGCGCGCAACCTTCCGGTCACATGGGAGACTATGTGTTGAACGTGTGAGTACTGGTGCACTTCCATAAACTCAGGCACAGAAACCGATCCGAACTCGGACACTCGCCCGATGTCGTTTCTCCCGAGGTCAACGAGCATTAGATGTTCGGCTCTCTCCTTGGGATCCGAAAGTAATTCATTTGCAAGTCTGGAGTTTTCTCTTTTGTCCAGGGATCGCGGACCGGTGCCTGCGATTGGGAATGTTTCGACGATGCCATTTTCGGCCCGTACGAGCATTTCCGGACTCGAGCCTATGATCTTGGTCCCACCTAGATCTAGGAAGTACATGTAAGGCGAAGGATTCAGTTTCCTGAGCGTCGAGTAAAAGCGCAGCGGCTCCCCGGTAAAGCTGAAATCTAGCCGCTTAGATAGAACGACCTGAAAGATCTCTCCATTGCGAATGTAGTCCTTTGCTCTAACAACTGAGGACTCGAAATATTCTCTGGTGACATTCGGATGAGGGTTTGAATAACGGATTTCGTCATTCATGGGGTAATCTCTGGGATTGTTATTTTTTTGACAGATCTGTTTGACTTCCTCGAAGTGGTTTTCCTTTGTAAAATCCGAAGAAAAGTAGAAGGCTTTGCGTCTGATATGATCAATTATTATCCCTTGATCATATACGCCGAACTGGATGTCGGGATAGCTTTCAGCGGTCAGCTTGGGTTCTTGTCTCCTGCTAAAAACCTTGTTTTCCCAGTAGCGTACCGCATCGAAGGAAATGTATCCGACTACACCTCCGGCGAACCTGAATTGCGTATTGTTCGTCGGAAAATTTTCGACTATTTTTTGCAGAATGTTGAGGGGATCGGCTTCATCCAATTCGACCTCCAATTTGTTGTTTAGATCTTCAACTTTGCAATGTCCTTCAGCAGCAGTTAGGACGTACGACGGATCAAATACGACAACTGATAACTCTGCAAGCCGATCTGCACCTGCGCTCGATTCAAGTATGCAAGCATGCCTGTGCCTAGGCCGAATTTCTGCAAAAATGGAAATGAGGTTTGACTCTAGGTCGGGAAGAGCTTGGAAAGTAAC
>JAPCJV010000218.1 GCA_027886785.1 Nitrososphaerota archaeon
AATTTTTGTTTTCCAGAACCGGTACGGTGGTCGCAATTTCCTCTTGCACTGCTCTTGAATTCTTCCGCAGTGCCGGAACCAGAGTCATGAGCTCAAAAAAATTCCCGCCAATCCACATGACAGCCGCAAATACGTGAACCAGTGACACGACGATGATTAAGCCAGCGGTGAGATCCAAAAAAAGCGGATTTCGATGACGGCTTCGCAATATTTATGACTTGCACCGCGTCATTAATTATTCCAATGTACTCCTTCGGTCTTCGGCGAGTGCCCTAGATCTCATTAGAGCTGGTCATCTGTCTCTTGATTCACATCATTATTTCAGGCGGGGGTGTCGCTGGCGCGGGGCTCGCGTGTACGCTTCTCGATCTCGTGGAAGCGCGCGAACTGGAGATCACCGTTCTGGAAAAGGAATCCAAAGACGACATTGGGTACGTGAAACGCGGCCAGGTACTCCGCCCCGAAGCTTCCAAACTCATTTTTGAGACCAAATTGATCGACTATCTCAAGAAGAAAAATCCGGTTTTGAAATACTCCCCGAAGGAGGAGCTCTGGCACAGTGCTCTCGGATTGATGGGATCTTTCGACTACGAAATTCTGGCTAAAGGGTACCCCATGATCTATCTCCCGCACCCGCTCATCGTGGAAAGTCTTCACGAAAGAATGGCTGAAGGGGGAATCCGGGTTGTGTACGGAGCCGACGCGGTCAATTTCGAGAGAGAAGCAGATGGGAACGTGGCGGTAAACTATCGCTCCAAAGAGCTCAAAGGCTCCACTCACAGGGTAAGCGGGGATCTACTCGTAGTTGCGGATGGGGCGACATCGAACGTTAGGACGAGTTTGAAGATCGGTGTCGACTTTTACGACTATAAGTCTGGGTACTTGGTGGTCATACTGGATCGCTTTCCCAGTTTCGAAGACGATCGCTTCCTGATAAACGAGCGGGGGTTTGTGCCGCTTTTTTCTCTGCCTGATCAGGGGTTGCGAGCAATGGTGGAAATAAACGTCGAGAATTTGCGGGGTTGGATGGCGCTTTCGCCGGATCAGATCCAGAAACGATTGGGGGAGTGGCTACCGGAGCTGGCGCAATGCCGGGTTCGGGAAATAGGATCTTTCTATCACGTCATCCGTAGGCATGCCAGGTCTTACGTTTCGGACCGCGCCGCTTTGATTGGAGACGCCGCCCACACGACCCATCCCATGCTCGGACAGGGAATGTCCATGGTGTTCAATGACATTGCCGCTCTCTCTTCCATAATAAGATCGGACCCACCCAGTGCTGCTTCAAAAGCGTCTCTGGAGCTGTACGAAAAAAGGGCGAGACCGTTTGATTCCTCTGTGTTGAACAACAGTCACGAGTTGCATGAAGCTATTCTGGAAATCGGGCGAGTGCCCAAGTCCATCACAAAGTACGGCGAGCTTCTGGACAGAGTGGGATTCAAAATCAATTCTGAGATGAAATTTCAAGAGTCCCCGTAGATTCGAAGCGCGGGATTATCTGACGCCCTTGCGTACTTTTATATCCGAACGAGAATTTTCAAATTTTCGAATTGACGCACATAGTCCACGTTGAGCCAAAATCCTCCGACAAAAAAGGCAAAGAAATGGTTACGTATTTTGCAATTGACAAATCCGTGGGATCCAATCATGTCGCTCTGAAATACGATATTATTCCTCCGATGACAAAGACAGATGCACATGCAGAGGCACATCCCACGGATGCGATCATATACATGATCTCGGGTGAGCTCGATTTCCATGTTACCTCCCCCGAAACAAAGTCTTACAAAATTAGGGCAGGTGATTTTGTCTTTGTTCCCGCAGGTGAGACGCACTATGCCGAGAACAATTCCGAAACGACCGCGGCAGAAGCCATCGTATGCATTCCCGGTCCCGGTTTTACGAATTAGATCGCCTAAGAAATCTTCTTTTGATCCGAGGTCTCAATCGCCAGATCGTTCTTCAGTACGTAAATGCAATTAGCTACCGAGTTTTGGTAGAAAGCCTCTGCCATTTCTTCAGAGGCGCCCTGGGGATCACTTGAAGCTCCAGTGTTTGTAAAATATCCCAGTACTTTGCACCCCACCAGCCCCGGGAGATTGCTCGCGGCCGGAGGATCGGTGCTTTCGTTTTTTCTTTTCGAAACAGATCAGGTCTGGCGCGCAGAAGCATCGCTGTCTCCATTTGGTCTGCGTGTCCCAGCTTCATCGGTTCTGGTTTTTCTTGGACTGCAGATCTTGCAGGGAATTTTCCGTAGGAGAGCCAATCCAACAGATGAGTTTGCAACCCCAGATCTCTTTCTATTCGATCTACCGTGAGCTGGAGGACCGGAGTGTTTCCCCCATGGGAATTTATGATCAGAAAACGCTTGACGCCGTGGCGCTTCAGAGATCCCGCAATTTCCAGCAAGACAGACTTCAAAGTGTCTGGTCCTAGCAAGATCGTTCCGGGCCAGTTAGCGTGCTCTTCAGAATAACCCAGCCACAGTGTGGGTAGAAGCAGTATTCGAATTCCCTTTGACTCCGCTTCCTCAGCGAGTCTTTTGGCAAAATATTCTCCGATGATCGAATCCGTCAACAGAGGCAGATGCGTGGAATGTTGTTCGTGCGACGCCGTAACCAACGCAACAAAATCGCATTCTCGGTACCCGTCCTTTGCCTCGTCGTATGTCATTTCTCCAAGAAGATAGTCCAAAGTCGCTTGGAAGTTCTGCTGATTTCTTGATTATCTAAACAAAATGAAAGATACTGTCAATAATGATTGCCTAGAGTGGGGATAACGTGGGCTTCTGCAGAGGTCTGCCACGTTCGCAGACATGCCCCACGCGTACCACATTACCCGAGATTCGCGAATCTCTGGGCCGTCTAGGATGTATTCTATTTGCGAAGTACTCCTTGATAATTCTTTCGTATTTTCCCCTCAGTACGCCCAATTCTGCTCAATAGTTTCTATAGGATTCGCTGGAGTTGGCCTTTTTTGTGATGATCAGTTCTTCATCAAAAGAGATGTTATTGTTTAGGGGGGATTTTTTCGGATCTGAAAAAGATCTCAGAATCCGCGAAATCTAATATAACCGGGCGCTCCACCGAGTCCCATGCTTTCTAACGCAAGTGTTGCAATTCTCGTTCCGATCCGGGATATGAACAGGGCAATCAAGTTTTACACCGGGAAGCTGGGTGGAAAACTTTCCATGCGCGGAGAGGGTGACATGAAGAATTCCTGGGCTGGTGTAAGGTTAGCTAAACAGGAATTCTGGCTGGTAAGCGGCGCCAAGAAGGCTGAGTTGGCTTACAGCACGTTCGTAGTGAAAGACATCAAAGACACGGTGCATAGTTTGAAGAAAAAGAACGTGCGCTTTTTGCGCGCGGAGAAAGACAGCACGACTACAAAGATCGAGGGTCCGATAAACATGCACACCTACGGAGCTGAGGCTTTCTTCAAGGATTCCGAAGGAAATCTGCTGATGATCTGGCAGGGAATGTAACTCACAGTCTGACCTCTCCACCATCCACGACTATAGTCTGTCCCACGACATAGTCCGAATCGTGCGAACTCAGAAACAAAGCTACTCGGGCAATTTCCTCCGGTTTGCCCGCACGCCCTAAAGGAATCCACTTGATCAACTCGCTCCACTCCTCTGGAGTGTAATTTTTTCGGTTCGCGGTTGTATCCACGGTGCCAGGAGCGATCACGTTAAGATAAATGCCGTACTCCCGCATGAGTTTTCCAGCGAGCGACTTTACGGAGAGCCGATTTAGGTCCTTTGCGAGGATGAACTTGAATCCAGCTTCTTCCCCGTTGATCGTCGGGCTGGAACTGATTAATACTATTTTGCCGTAGCGCTCCTTTTTCATGTAGTCCTTGCTTGCCTTGACGAAATGATAGGAGCCCAGAAAGTCAATGCGGATCGCACTTAGGAGATCTTCGTCCGAGAGTTGCAGGGGATCTTCGTTCCAGGTGGCCGTGTTAGCTTGCAGCCCTGCAAAGCAGGAGAGCAGCGAAATTTTTCCCCATTTTGAAAATACCTGCTCCACTGCTTTTGTGGTATCTTCGTAACTCGAAACATCGGCCTTTACGGACATCGCCTCCCCGCCGAAGTTCTCCAGTCTCTTGACGACGGCGGTGGCTCTCGCGGCTGAGGTCTCGCTCATTCCGGAATAATGAACGGCAACTTTTGCGCCCTCTCTACCAAACAACATCGCGGCAGCTTCGCCCAATCCACCGTTGCCTCCGGTAACGATGGCAACTTCGCCCTCCAGCTTCTTTTGCCCCGGCGGCAAATCGTCCTGCGATTTACTAGACATAAAACTGGCTCTTCTTTATCCGTTAATTTCTCTTTGGTTCCGGTTTGACGTCCCTACTACTCGTCGCCCTAAATCCCTACAGGTATTCCCAGACGCCCTGTCCTTTGTAGTTATACACTATTGACTTGTGCCCCGTCAC
>JAPCJV010000219.1 GCA_027886785.1 Nitrososphaerota archaeon
ACAAGATCTCCGCAAGCTAGTGCTCAATACCTATGAGCTGTACAAGCCCTACGCGATAAAAATAGTCCGCGGAGCCAAGCATTTTACGGACAATCAGCTCCTTCTCTCTCTTTACTCCATGGTCGATAGGCTGGCACCTACTGAGCTGATTGCTTTTTGTGCAGGGCCCCTGGGCGTCCTATCGCGGCTATCATGTATTCAATCCGGCAGTCCCTTAACGTACGCATCTTTTCCCGGGGAAAAAACCGCCCCGGGGCAGCTTGAAGTAGAAACGATGCAGAGATTGTTCAAGAATTGGTGATTCACTCCGATCTTTGAACAAACCGAAAAGAAGTGACACATCCCGTGGAAAAAATCAGGAAAGCGTACCCCGATTTTTTCTTCTAGGATCTGGAATCGGAAAATCGATCTCTCCTCCGATCCATCAAAGGGCTTTCAGGGAGTTAGGCATGATTGCCGAATACGGCCTCTTGGATATCGTCGAAACCGAACTCGAGAGAAAACTGAAAGAAACTAGGGAATCCAGGGAAATCGCAGGATTCAATGTCACCATCCCCTACAAAGAAAAAATCGTTCCGTTCATAGCGGTTCTCGACTCGCAGGCAAGTTTGGTCGGCGCAGTAAATACCGTACGATTTGACAACGGGAGGAACATGGAGGGATTCAACACGGACATCGACGGAGTAATCGCTTCTTTGTCAAAGCTTGGACTAACCGGAGGGGACACCGGCAAAAAGGCAGTGGTCCTCGGCGCCGGGGGGGCAGCTAGAGCTTGCATCTATGCGTGTCTCGCAAACGGATTCGACGAGATTGTGATTCTCAACAGGACCGAGGCCCGCGCGCATGATCTGGCGGGTGAAACTAGTGCAAAATTTCCGCGCACTAAATTAGTTAGCCGCGAATTGTCCAAGACTCAATTCGATGAATGCGTTGCCGGTACCTGTGATCTCTTGATCAACACGATTCCGCAAACGGTGAGTCTTCCCTTTCACACAAAATTTGAAACTGCGCCCCTTTCCATGAAGTACTTTGATTTGAACTATCGAGGAGGTGGGCCGCTGATGAAAGCGGCAATTGATCTGAACTTTGAGGCAATCGATGGACTGTTAATGCTTGTAGAACAAGCAGCCAGGTCTTTTGAAATTTGGACGGGGATTTCTGCTCCCAGAAAGATGATGATGCTCGAAGCCAAGTCGCTCGTCGCCCGAAAATCGAAGTGATTTCTTGGGAACTTTTTCCAAGCAAATCTGCTTCATGATTTTTCTTTCACAGCGTGCCCTGCGTCGTTAAAAAACTTCACAAACTCAGGTCTGGAATCGAGCGACTTTCGCAATTTCCGGAAAGAAGAGGCCACATCCCCAAGGACGCGATCCGTAAACGGGTTCGAAGCTTGAATTTCAAAATAGACTTCAGGGTTCTCTTGGAGCACTTTTCGGGATAGCTCCAGCATGTGGTCGTAGCTAGGCGTTTTCACGTTTAGCCGACCAAACTGATTTTTCCCCGCCAGAAGATCAGCGAACACCAGAGCGAAGGTATGGGGAATGGTTAGAAAAAGTCCCATAAGCTCATCGTGCGTTTTCCAGTCTAAACTTAGCACGGAAAAGTGAGGAAAAATCCCTTTTATGAATCGGGTATCAGAGGGCGCCACCTGAATGATCGCATTTTTGCCGAAGCTCTCCGCCGTTGCCCCAAAAAGTGGATGAATCGAATATAGCTCTAAGTTTTTTCCCAAGGATTTGCTGGAGGATTTTCCAATCAGCCCGGCGCGGGCAACTTCACTCTTTACGGAAGAAATCTCCATTAGCTTCAATCTCCCCCCTCTAGAAGTCCCAAAGATCCCCGCGATCTCGCGGATGGTTCTCGGCGTCTTTGCGATTGGAACTGCTATGACAATCAAGTCAGAAGCTACCGCATCCTTTAGGCTGTTCCCAAAGGGTACAGAGAGCTCTTTTGCCCTGGACTTTGACTTACTCTTGTTCTCATCATAGAGTACCACGGGGACTTTCAACCGGGCGAAATACTGGGCAAACCACGTACCCATTCTCCCGGCCCCGACAATCGAGAGCCGCCTAATTTTTTGGGATTCCAGAAAGGACTGGATCTCCTTGCTGTGAATCAATTCTCTCTGCGCAGTTTTCGAAGCTTCCATCAGTGACAGAACGATCTTGCGCGCGAGCTCGGGATCCAGCCCAATTCTAACTGAGTACTCGAGCATCGATGCGACCAGCTCCTCTTCGACCTCTGCGTTTTCGATTTTCAGACCCGATCTTTTCTTGGTTTCCGCAATCTCCAGAGAAACGGTCTGTCTCGCTTCGGATAGCGCTAGAATAGATTTCGTCAGCTCCCGGATTTCCAGACGCAATACGGGGAGGGACTTTGGGTCGTTCGCTTTATCGTCCAGATATTCCTGCCCCGTCAATGTCTCATTCGCACTGATGTCAAGTCTTTTCCAAAATTCTGGGGATGAAGCCCCCGCCGATCGCCAGATCAATTAGGACACAGGCGGTCATGGCCTCGACGACCGGTACTGCCCGCGGGACGACGGTCGGATCATGACGGCCCGGAACGATCAGTTCCCTTTCTTTCATTGTCGTAAGGTCCAGTGTTTGCTGAGCGGAGGCGATTGAGGAGGCGGGTTTGAAGGCCACTCTGAAGACGATCGGCATTCCTGTTGTGAGGCCCCCCAGGACTCCACCGGAGTTGTTCGTCTTTGTGATTACTCTGCCTTCTTCAGAGCTGGTGTAGACGTCGTTGTTTTCACTTCCCTTCAGTTTGGTTCCGGAAAAGCCCGAGCCGAACTCGATCCCCTTCACCGCGGGGATGGAAAAAATGGATTTGGACAATTCGGATTCCATGGAGGCAAAGATCGGCTCGCCTACTCCGGGAGGAACTCCGAACGCCACGCATTCCACGATTCCGCCAAGGGAATCTCCCTTTCCCCGTTCCCGGACCACCCTTTCTTTCATTTTCTCGGCGGCGTTCTCATCCGGGCACCGGACTTCGTTGGAATACCTATTCTTCCCAATTTCCTCCAGGGAGAGCTTCGACAAGTCCGCGCTTATCCCTCCCAGCTCCTTCGTGTACGCAATAATTTGGATTCCCATAGTTTCCTGAAGAAGCTTCAACGCGACCGATCCGGCCATCACGAATCCCACGGTGATCCTACCAGAAAATCTGCCGCCTCCCCGGTAATCATTTAGACCAGCATATTTCACGAAGGCAGGATAATCCGCGTGGCCCGGTCGAGGCGTACTCCGGAATTTTTCATAATCAGAACTTCTCTGGTCGCTGTTCCACACGAGCATGCAGAGTGGAGCTCCCGTGGTCAGGCCATTGAAGGTGCCAGAGAGGATTTCTACGCGGTCTTCCTCGGAGCGCTGGGTTGTAACAATGGACTGTCCGGGTTTTCGCAGGTCGACTAATTTCTGAATGTCTGCCTCCACGATCGCGAGGCCCGTTGGACATCCGTCGATCACAACCCCCACGCAGCGGCCGTGGCTCTCGCCGAAGCTCGTAAAAGCGAAGTGGGTACCGATGGTGTTGGGTAAAGACAAGACTCTATTTCGCCGCCTGTGAAACTTTCATAATTCAGCGATCCTAATCGTCTTTTTTTCGTGACACAAACGCTGCAAATCGCTCACAAAATCTGGATAGGATTTTTTCACGCAGTCGGGATCTTTTATCGCAATTTCCCCAAACTTCCCCGACAAGCCCGCGATGGTGAACGCGATCAGCATCCGGTGGTCTTTTTCCGGGTCAAGGAGAATAGGCTTTCGGAACTCCTTCTGCTCAGAAGGTTTGGACGACAGGATTTCGATCGAGGTTCTGTCTTCTTTTATCGAGGCACCCATCTTTCGCATCTCCCTTGCCAGAGTCTCAATTCGATCACTTTCTTTGAAGCGTAAATGCCCAATGTTCATAATCTTCACTTGCGAACCGGTCGCTGCTGAAACTCCCACCATTGGAGGCACGAGATCTGGTGAATCGCCTAGATCGAGATCGAATCTTTCTGGGGAAACCTTTCTATTGGCGCTTACGGATAGCCTGTCTCCTTTCTTTGTGAGCGCCCCTCCGAATTTTCTAGCCAAAGGAACCACCGCAGAATCCGATTGTGGAAAGTGTTCGTCGCCTGCGTTCGAAAGTGAGATCTCGCCTCTCGCTGCCAAAACCGCACAGACAAGAGACGCCCCACTGCTCATATCTCCGGGAACCGGGAATCCCTTTTTTCCCCGAACTTTCTGGTCACCGGCTATCCTAAACGCAGTGAATTCATGATCGATAGATTCGAGCGCCTCTGCCCTAAAACCAAACCAGGAAAGCACCGCGAGGGTTGCAAGGATGTACGGTTTCGATACTAGGGTCTCCGGATTTTTGATGTGGAGGGTCGAGTCCTTGCGAGCTCTGGTGCAGGCGATCAATAATGAAGAAATAAACTG
>JAPCJV010000022.1 GCA_027886785.1 Nitrososphaerota archaeon
AGCAAGAACAACAGAGGATTCCCCGGCTGGGGAGCGAAGTCAGATTCGGCGACGGAATTACTGCCGGCAGAATAAGAGCAATCAACCCTGACAATTTCGTGGTGATCAGAGGAAAAAAGAGAATCAGGAGACTAGTCTTTCCTTACAGTTCGATCGCTTCGATCGGGAATAGGGTAGTGACTCTTCGAGCAACCAAATCGGATGTTCTGGAAAAGAGAGTACATCTCGACTCCATGGATCGGGAATTTATTTCGAAAAAGAGATTTCTGAGAGAACTGGATCTCCGGTTGGAGCTGGACAACATTGACAGAGCCGAGCGAATCGCGAGGATCACCCTGTACTTGATGAGCAAACGTTTGTCCCCGGATCAGAAAAAGCAGCTAAAGAGGCACCTACCGTCCGGGATTAGGAGTCTCTGGGCAACGGTAGAACAGCCAGGTTCAGAGCAATTTTTCAACATGTGCGACTTCTTGATTCCGATAAAGAAGCAGGGGAAATTTGAAACTATGGAGGAAGCATTTATCGCCGCACGCGAAGTTTTTTCTTCACTGAAGAGAATAATGTCTTCGGTGGAGGCAATCGATCTTTCGCGGTCTTTGCCGAGAGGGCTGCAAGAAATCTGGGAAACGGCTACCTAGCTCCGCCATAAATTTAGTCTGGAAATGTGGATGGATCTCAGACTATTTTCCTTAACCTAAATCATTCTATTTTCTCCTTTTTCAATAGCTTCAAGCTGCAAACTCTTTCAGACCCTATCCCACTGATAACCAGCCTCTCTTTTGAGCTGCTCAAGAGTTTCTGGGTCCAATCTGTGTCTCCTCCGTCGACAAGTTCGTAAGGCTTCCCACGATCAGACATTGCGCTAATCTGAAAAGTGAATGAGTTGTAGTAAGAACCGGGATTCAAATCAGAGTTAATTTCGGTAGTTAATGATGCAAACTTTTGCATGGAAAGTCCTGTCGCATGTTTCAAGGCGTCATAGATTTTCGAGTTAGCGTTGATCGTTGAGATGGTGATTTTCAAGGGGATCTCCGCTTGTAGAAAATTCCTGATCGAAGTTACGTACATCTGAACGTGATCTTGCAGGGCTTTGGCTTCGAATCGATATTCCCCAGTATCCCTGCCCGCACTGCAAAGGGAAAACAGTCGAAAATGTGCCTGAGCTTCGGGATATTCATATCGTTGAGCTCGCACCACGCGATGGCTGCAACAGAGTTTGACTTCAGAAGCGTCTTTCGATTTCTTCAGTAGGTACTCATTTCTTAGCCGGGCTCCCTCCAGGGCCAGCACGTTTGTGGAATCCGAAACGACTTCCGAATTCCGAAGAGTCGTAATGATCCAATCCTGGCTAATGGGGGCTACACCGGATACGGTCCCTAGCGGGCACAGAGGTGAGAGCTCCAAAGAGCGAAAGCCCTGGGGCAGGTGGGCGTAGGCGACTCCGTCCCACTCATTAAGCAGAACCGGATCAAATTCCGATATCTTGACGAAACGATTGGAGGAATAATCGGTCAGAAGGCTCTTTCCGCGTCGACCGGCATGTCTCCTGTAGACCTCTAACAAGAGAGTTTGCAAATCAGTTTGCTCGATTCTTTCTAGCGCTTGAGAAAGATTCGGTACTCCAGAATTTTGCTCTATGCGAGCTAGTATTGCATCTTTCGAATATTTGTTCTTGGAAAAGTTGCCCTTCGCGCCTTTCGACAATTGGGAGACGAAAATTTTCCAATGAAGAATTGGCTTATCAGGTTTTGATTTTCAAAGCTGGCAAATTTGGAAATCTTCCTCGAGCAAGAACGGGATCGGGGTTTAGCTTGAAAGACTCTTAAGACTGAGGATCTTCTTCGTCTTTGGAAAACGAGGTACGTTCGATCTTATGTCGCGCGAATTCAAGTTGCCTGACTTGGGCGAGGGCGTCGCCGAGGGAGAGATTGTAAAGTGGTTAGTTCACGAAGGTGACGCGATTAAAGAAGATCAACCCATGGTTGAAGTTATGACCGACAAAGCCACAGTGCAGATTCCATCGCCCGCATCCGGCAAGATCGGTAAGATATTGGCAAAGGAGGGCGAAACAGTAAAGGTGGGCACGATTTTGGTTACCTTAGTCGAGAACCTAGATGCTGCACAGGCCTCGTCGCCAACTCCTCAGAGTATGGATGTTTCCAAAACTCTCTCTCCTTTATCAGCGCAGAGTATCGCGCCCTCTGGAACCGGAACTGTGCCGGTCGTCGCAACACCCTCCACCAGAAAGCTCGCGCGCAACCTCAATGTTAATCTTGAATCGGTAAAAGGCTCCGGCCCCGGCGGGAGAATTACAGATGACGATGTGCGAAAAGTTTCTGCGGGATCAGGAAGACAGCAGCTAATGCCTCCAATGCAAGTGCAGGAATCGAGTTCCGAAAAACAACCGGTAAAAGTACCTTCAACATCAACGGGAAGTTTCCAACCAGCTGGACTCGCAAACCGAGAGGAGCGGCTTCCCATCCACGGAATCAGAAAAAGGATTGCCGAGAAAATGGCGAAATCGGTCCACACAGCGGCTCATGTCACTCACATCGACGAAGTGGACTTTACTCAACTTATCGCTCTGAGAGAAAAAGCAAAACCCCTAGCCGAAGCGCAAAATGTTAAGCTGACCTTCATGCCATTCTTGATGAAGGCTGCGGTTTCCGCCCTAAAGGAATTTCCGTATTTCAACTCTTCGATCGATGATGAAAAACAGGAAATAATTCTCAAGCACTTTTACAACATTGGTTTCGCTACGGATACGAGCAATGGTCTAATCGTACCAAATGTGAAAGACATGGATCAGAAAAGCATTTTTGAAATCGCCAGAGAAGTCGAGGAGCTCTCTGCAAAAGCGAGAGAAGGTAAAATTACCCTTGAAGAAATTCAAGGCGGTACTTTCACGATCACGAACATCGGTACGCTCGGTGGAATGATTTCTACACCCATCATCAACACTCCGGAGGTCGCGATATTGGGTGTCCACAAAATACAGAAAAAACCGGTCGTCAGGGACAATCAAATTGTAATCAGAGACGTATCCTTTGTCTCTTTATCTTTCGACCACAGGATAGTGGATGGCGCGGACGCCGCCAGATTCACTACCAAAATGATTTCTCTGCTGGAAAATCCCGGCCTTTTCATGTTTGAGAAATGACAAAAAACCTAGAAGGGTGACACGGCAATGGTGATCGCAAGCACGAGTGCGAACAGCCAGTCGGAAAAAAGAGCATTTACTGTAAAAGACACGTAATAAGGAGGCGGGTCGGAGCTCCGCCGAAAAGCCGAAGCTTTTCTTGCCAAGACCAGACCCGATATCAGGGGTGCCGTTAAACTAGCTACTGGAAGCTGCCTCGCTCCTACTAAAGAAACGATTACAGAGTACGCGACTATTGTAAAAACTAACGAAGACTTTAGGGCGTTCGCTCTCCCCAGGACGGTTCCCAGACTAAACTTCCTCGCTTTGGAATAAACTTCGTAAAAGATAAGATCATGATCAATTAAGATCGTAACCGTAACCAGTCCAACCGCAATCGAAACAAGAAATTCAATGAAGCTAAGATGCCCGGTTTGGATGTAGAAAGCACCCAGAACGGGAATCGGACCGAAGGCTAGCAGAATGGAAAGCTCGCCCAGACCATACCCCAGATAATCCAACTTGAGGGGCGGTGCCGTGTAGAAAATCGCGAGTATGATTCCGGAAACGCCAAAGATCAGCGACCAAATCCCGACTGCAAGAGAAAAGTAAATCGCGAAGAGGAGGCTGCCAAGAAACAGAAAATAAGAAACAAGCTTTGCCCTTCTGAGAGAAATCATTCCTCTGGCAATGGGTTTCCATCCCCCGAAATCTTTCGGGAAAAAATCATTTGCGATTTTGTCCACCCCATTTTGATAATCATAGCAGTCGTCAATCGCGTTTGCGCCTAGATGAAGGAGGATCACGCCGACAAGGACCATTATGAAATAAAGAGGATTGAATACGTGATTGAGTCTGTATGCAATAGAAGTTCCCAAAATCGCAGGAAGAATAATCAAAGGGAGGAATTGGACTCGCGTCAATCGAAAAAAGATTGAGAGGTTTCCGGGCTTTTGAGGCGCGGTCTCGTTCTGCAAAGAATCCTTTTCCTTTTTCTAAAATCGTGTCGGTAGTTTGTGTCTAGACGCGCTTTTTCAAAAGCGGGTTCAAACTTGCTGAAAATTACAGATCAAACGGAAGGGTTGCACTCTCGAATACAAACCCAAACTTTCTGGAAAACCCGTCCAGGACGAGTTCCTTCACGTTTCGCATGTCCACGTCCACCACTTTCAGCTCTTTAGCAACCGAGGTCATAATGCTGGATTCGAATCCGCATGGCTTGATTTTTTGGAAATAGGAAAGGTCTGTGTTCACATTCAGGGCAAGGCCGTGATAGGTCACCCAGTGACTCACTGCAACACCGATGCTCGCGATCTTCCTTGTATTGGAAACCCACACTCCAGTCAGAGGCCCGAATTTCCCGGTGCACTCCGAAATCCCAAGTGTGCCCAGAGCGGCGATGATTACTTCTTCGAGAGCCTCGATGTACTCCCTAATTCCGAGAGATCTCCTTTGGAGAGAAACTATAGGATACACGACCAGCTGCCCCGGCCCATGATATGTCACGTCCCCTCCCCGTTCTATTTCATAATGAGGAAGGTTCTTTACCAGCACGTTTTCAGAATGCGCGCTCCTCCCTGACGTAAGTACGTGGTCGTGCTCGACCATGACGATCGTATCCGGAATGCTTCCCAGTATCCGCTGTTCAGCCAGTTTCTTTTGAAAATCCCACACTTTTTGGTAGTCCGTTGCAAAACCAAGATCGTACAACAGAGCTCTCGAGGAGAGTTTCTCCCCGAGGATAGAATTGAACTCGCTTTCGCGTAACTCGCGACGGATCTCCAAGCTTGAATCCATTTTAACGAGCAGACCTCAATTATTCGGTCGATTCTGAATATGAATAGCCTTGCCCAAGGCATTTTCTGCCGCTTCCATAAATGCTTCGGGTAACGTAGGGTGCGGATGAATGGTTAGGGCAACATCTTCCAGAGTCGCTCCCATTTCTATCGCTAGAGTTGCTTCACTGATTAGATCTGATGATTCTTGCCCCACTATCCCCGCCCCGAGTACAAGCCCTGAGTCTTTGTCCGCTATTATTTTGGTAAAGCCATCGGTTTCAAAAGAGGCAATTGATCGTCCGCTGGCGATAAAGGGGAATTTTCCAATTTTCGTCTGGATTCCTCTCGCCTGGGCTTCATTGGATGAAATCCCAACGACTGCGATTTCAGGATCGGTAAAGATCGCGGAAGGCATTGCGACGTTATCAAAAGAGCTTGACCACCCTGAAATCACTTCGGCTGCAATAACACCTTCTCTCATGGCCTTGTGCGCCAGTAAGGGAAGACCAATCACATCTCCGATCGCGAAAATATTTGCATTTGTTGATCTCATCTGTTTGTCTACTTTCACGTACCCTTTTAGATCCACCTCTACTCCCACTAATTGAAGTCCAAGGTCACCTGAGTTAGGCTTTCTGCCCACCGACACCAACACAGTATCAAAATCTGCAGACACTTCCCCTTTATCGGGGGTTTCAAACTGGACGGTTACATCGTCACTGTTTACAGATGATGATTTCACTTTACTTTTCAAATAAATATTCGAATTCATTCGCTGCAGTGACCTCGCTACAACATTAACGAGATCAAGATCCACGCCAGGAAGCAACTGGTCCAACATTTCGACTATTGTTAATTCAGTACCGAAGAGATTCGCGTACGCCATCCCGATCTCCAGACCGATTACTCCGCCCCCAACAATCAACAGTTTTCTGGGCGGTTTGGAAAGAGAAAGGGCTTCGGTGCTGCTGATTACGCGCTTTCCCTCGAATTTTACGTTGGGTAGTTCGATGGGTGAAGAACCGGAAGCTATGATCGCATTGTTATATTCAACTCGAATTGTACTCGAATCTTTTTGGAGTACTTCGATCAAATTCTCCGAAACAAATCTCCCTGTTCCTTGAAGAATTCTTACTTTGTACGTCTTTAGGAGCAGGGAAACGCCGCCGGTTAACTTTGAAACGACGCCCTCCTTCCATTCCTGCAACTTTGCAACGTCTACGTCTACAGTCGCGTTGACACCCATCTTGGAAGCATTGCGAGCATTTTTCACAAATTTGCCCACCGTGATCAGTGCTTTGCTCGGAATGCAGCCGACGTTCAGGCACACTCCGCCGATCTTGTCCTTTTCGATGACTACCACGGATTTGCCAAGCTGAGCTAATCTAATCGCTGCTACATACCCGCCGGGCCCCGAGCCGAGAATTGCGACGTCGGTTTTGATAACTTGAGAGCTTACTGTTGAAGACATGTTTGCGAGCCTCTGTTTTGATCAAGCATCGCGATTCCCTCCCAATTAAGATTCACCTGATGATTCTCCGTGACTTTGTCCGAGAAACCTTTTTTCTCGTTTCATCGACTGTACTTTTGGTCACCTTTATCCTGATTATCGCATATTCTGTAATTCTAGCTAAAAGACAAGGCCACCTGGAGAGAAGACTGGAGGACTTTTATTGATCTGGATAGACGCCGAAACAGTAGCGAAAAGTTATCCTGTTTCAGAATGTATTGAAACAATGGAAGACCTTTATCGAAACGAAGGTACCACCCAGATCTCCCAGCCCAGCAGATCGGTGCTAAAGGTAGATGACGATTCTGTTATTCTTACAATGCAAGGTTATTCGCCGCGCTTACGAAGATTCGGAGTAAAATTGGTAACTGAGTACAAGAGTAATCCGAAAAAATATTCGCTGCCCGTTCAAGGAGGGACTTTGATCCTTCTGGACACCGAAAACTCCACGGTTCTAGCAAATGTGGATGCTCCAGCTATAACTGCCATTCGAACAGGAGCAGTCTCTGGCTTGGCAACAAAGTATCTGGCAAAATCAGAATGCGAAAAGTTGGGGCTGATCGGAACGGGTCAACAGGCTAGAACGATGTTGAAGGCAGTACTTTCAGTAAGAAAGGGGATCAAAATTGTTCAAGTCTACAGTCGGAATCGAGAAAATGTGGAGCGTTTCTCCAAAGAAATGACCCAAGAGATAGGTCTCAACATCGAAGGAGTTTCCTCAAATGAAGCAGTCCTCAAAGAGGTGGATATCATCAACGTGGCGACTAATTCCGCCACACCAGTTCTGAGGTGGAAGGACGTGCCGAGGGGGGCGCACATCAACAGCATTGGAACCCTTGCTGAACGCACCGAACTCGATTTGGATACAGTAAGTAATTCAACGCTTTTTGTGGACACGCGAAACGGAGTATTGAAGGATGCCGGAGATGTGATATCGGCGATCGGCTCGGGGCGCATCACCAAAGATAAAATCAAGGGTGATCTGTCCGATCTGGTAAATAGAAAAGTGTCGGGGAGAGAAGACGATTCCGAGGTGACGCTCTTCAAATCAGTGGGAACGGCGCTGCAGGATGTGTATGCGAGCAGTTGGATTTACGAAAAGATCTCAAAATCATGAAGTTCAGACGATCGTAAGGCAACCCTCGTCAAATTGATTTTTGTTTTCTTCATCATCGTAAGCTACTCGCAATTTTCCCCGGAAATTTTCCGGGATGGGATGAATTAGGGATTCGCAAGAAGCGATTTTCTTACCTACTCTTTCTTCACCAATCTTTTCCAAAAGGGCTCCATTTTTTCCCACATTTCCAATCCAAAGATTCTGCAGTTCAGGAAAAACTACGATAAAGGCGCCGTTTTGAGCCCTGGAGTAATCATAATTTGGGAAATAATCAATTCTGAAGTTGTGTACTCTTCTTTTTTTCCTTGGTTGTTCTTCTAACTCCTCTTCGATCACTTTCGATTGTTGCTTCTTTTTGCATGCTGCCTCGTTCGAACCTGATTTTGAGAGAATGTCTGACTCCACCAATAGAGCGCGCGATATAGAATACCTCAACAGCAGGTCAATCTTGTGAATAAGTACGTGTTTTTCGTCTCTGAAACTTAGCAAGAGCTTCGACTGCTCGAAAAGCGCGTTTGCGTTCTTGAATCCTTGAAACGAATCGTCGCCGGCCTCCATTTCCAGTGCGGTTTCAAGAGATGCACACGCTGAGACGTAGCTCGACAAAAAGCCATAGTGAACCGTGGATCTCAGAATTTCTGTAGCCTGCTCGAATTTTCGAAGCGATCGTTCAAAATCGGATTCTGATTTTAAGATTCGGCCTTCCTGTATCTTTGCGAAAGCATCCATTAGTGTAGAAAATTCGAAGAGGGCCCTCGCAACACGCGCTTTGTCTAAGCTGCCTTCGCGAAATAAGGCGTCCGCCGCCGCCTGAAAGCGAGCTTTCGAGAGCTCCAGCTTACTACTCTTATCAGCAACGAGGGCAGCCTCCCAACTTTCGAACCCTCCGTTGGAGGAATCCATGAAGGAGTGTTATCGGATTCGGAGACCTTTTGAGTTTTCTTGCTTTAGAATACCAGTTTCGCAAGTTAATGGCGATGGGATAGAAGGGATATCCCAGAATTCGAAGCGCATACTCTTTATTCTGGATGAAAACTAAATTCGGTACTCCCGGAGCGTTCGTTTCAATGGACTGCCACTATTGCGGTGCCGCGAAAGAAGGGCTCCCTTTTCGTTGCAATTATTGCGGTGAATTTTTCTGTGGGGAGCATCGACTTCCGGAAAATCACGCGTGTCCCCGAGTTGGAGGCCCGCGCCAACCTGGTTACGCACAGGTGCGGCGGTATACTCCACAATCCAGGGACCGCCCGAGCCTTCCATTCACCCGGTCAAACAGATCCAGGTTTCGTTTAAGATATGTGGGCATTTTTTCCAAAACAGAGGAGAGACATGTACTAGCTGCTACCGCGGTCATGGTGCTGGCTGGCTTAACCATCGGGGATGTACCACTTTTTTCCAACTTTTCCCTTCCGAAGGTCGTTTTTCTAATACCGGGCTTTGTCATTTCCTTTTTGGGGCATGAATTGGCTCACAAATTTCTCGCGAGGCGAAACGGGCTGTGGGCAGAATTTAGGACTAATATGTACGGACTATTGTTGACAGCAGTGAGCGCAGTTTTCCCTTTCAAGTTCCTGGCACCTGGCCAAGTAAACATTCAGGGCACCGGGAGCAGGGAAGTTATGGGTGCGATCGGACTGGTCGGTCCCGGCTTCAACATTGCTATTGCCGTACTCGGTTTCATTCTATCCAGATTTTCGGGGTCGTTCTTTGACCCGCTTTTTCTGAAAATAACTATCTTCAACGGGTACCTTGCGGTAATCAACTTGATTCCCTTTGGTTCGCTGGATGGCACTAGGGTGTTCATGTGGGATAAAACTCGCTGGGCGATCGCACTCGCGGCCTCCATTCTCCTGCTCGCCGTCGGATACTACTATCTAGGATCCTCTTAGCTCGAATCCTGGCTCAGGGCTTGGCTCAATTCTGTTATTTTCAACCCCATTCCGAGCCTTGCGTCTTTCCTCAGGATGATTGTTCCATCTTTGACGACGATCAAAGTTGGAACTACTTTGATAGAATATTCATCCCAAAGCGACTCATCGGGATCGTCCGTATTTACGAGCGACAAAACTTCGTGATCGGGGCGCTCTAGCGATCGCGCCTGCTCGAGGAACCTCGTGCAAAAACCACACCATTTAGCCGCGAATAAGAAATAGTGAGTGCCGGCAGAATTTTTTAGCTTGACAAAATCGTCCTTGCCGAGCCAATTGGTAACTTCCAAAGGCAGTGACTGAAAGTGTTTGAAGCAGAACTGCCGCTTTATGGATTTGTCCCACATGATTTTTGGGAACCTGAGTTATGGCCTGCATGCAGGAACCGTTAATTCTCGGTTTGGTCTTTTACTAGTTTGAGTTGTCATCCGGACAGTACTTGAGAATCGAAACGACCGGTCGAAAGACCGGCAAGCATCACCAAGTACTTGTCCGGTATATCGCCGACAAAGACAGAATTGTAGCCTTTCCCCAGAATGCGGGCAAACAGGACTGGGTAAAAAACATTGAAGCGAATCCGGAAATAAAGGTCTACTATAACGATAGTATTACATCCGCAACGGGGGCTGTCAAAGAAATTACCGGCCTGAATGATCCTCTGTTACCGATCTTCACGAGAAAGTACGGGAGGTCTACCATAAACAGGTGGTATAAGGGGCAGCACTTGTTTGTAGAGATAGCTGTCAAGAAGGAACTCGGATCCATCAGTTATGACGAAATAATTTACGGCGATCTAGAAGCTGCCTTCGACTCTGTTGCCGCCCATTACGATCATCACATTTTTGACAATCCGATCAATACCTGGCTCAGAAACGTGTCGATCGGGACAATGGTGCAGATGTTCAAGCCGGGGGAGACTGTTCTGGAGGTTGGTTGCGGGACTGGAACCGAAACTCTGAGCTTGGCCCGTCACGGCTTGAGGATCATTGCCACAGATATATCCGAAAAGATGCTCGAAGTCCTTTCAAAAAAGGCAGCCAGGTTGAACCTCTCGGACCGAATAATTCCCGTCCATTGCAGGCCCACCGAGCTCAGGGCAAAACTGCATGATCTAGGTTATGAGAAAGTCGACGGGGCTTATTCGACTTACGGCGCCATCAACACCGAGCCCAACCTCCACTCGATGATCGATAACCTCCACTCGGTTTTGAAACCTAGTTCGCTCCTACTTCTTGGAGTCTGGAACAAATTCTGTCTGTACGAAATGGTGGGATATTTGTTGAGGCTCAATCCAAGTCTAGCCTTTGCCAGGTTGCGTAACCCGGTGCCCGTGGGCAAGTCCAGGTTCTGTGTGGCTTCCAACGCATTTTCTGTTGGGGATTTGAACGAACTCGTCAAGAACCGGTTCGTTCTCCAGAGGGTTCTGGGGGTCGTTGTAACACTCCCTCCCTCCAATCTTACTCGGTATTTGCCAAGAGGGAGAGGGTTTGGAATCGCAAAGAAAATTGATCTGGATTTAGGCGCGGGATTTCCCTTGAACCGGTTGGGGGATCACTTTCTCGGAATTTATCGGAGGATCTGATGGCGTGAGTTCAGAAAATGTCACTTTCTGTGTGTGCACCTATAATTCTGAAAAACTGTTAGCAAAGTGCTTGGCGAGCATTCAGAAGGTCGCTCCTAGCTCACCCATTCTGGTTGTGGATCACCGAAGCAAAGATGCCACGGAAAAAATCGCACGCGCCTTTGGAGCAAAAATACTTCGAGAAGATGTAGGGTTAGGCCATGCGCGACAAGTATGTTTTGATAATGTATCTACAGAGTTCATCGCGTTCGTCGACAGCGATGTGGAAATTCTTCAGCGCGATTTTCTGACTAGATCCCTGAAAGTCTTGGACAACCAAAATATTGGAGCC
>JAPCJV010000220.1 GCA_027886785.1 Nitrososphaerota archaeon
TCTAAAAAATTCTAGCTAAATGATGGAAGAACTTCTTTTGAGAAGAGCTTCATCATTTTCACCAAGGCAGTGATTTCCGAGTAGACAAATTTTAACTCCGTAATATCCACCCCTGCGTCATCGTAAAGTTCGAGTTTTTTCGCGATCTCCGCAGGACTTCCAACGAGACTCCGTTTCAACCCCTCCTCTGCAGAAACAAAGTTGGTCGAGAGGCTCTTGACAGCAGAAGCTTCAGCCCGGTCTCCCTCTGCCTCAATTGAAGTAAACATTTCGTGAACAACGGTGATTCCAGAATCCCTTTTCCTTGAATGCAATTCTTCCTTGATTTTTGAAATTCCCTCTCGAATTTCAGGAGGCGTCAAATAAGCGGGAATCCATCCATCTCCTAACTCAACTACCCTTCTCAGTGCCCTCGAGCTGATGCCTCTCTCGCCTCCCCCGATCAAGATCTTCAAATTTTCTTGGACAGGCTTTGGAAACATTTGCGCCTCTTTGAAATTCACAAACGTCCCCGAAAAAGAGAGGAGATTCTCGGTCCACACCTTTTTCAGAGCCGCAATGTACTCGTCAGTAATCTTTCCGCGTTTTTCATAATCTGCCCCCACTGCCTCAAATTCATGCATGGTAATGTTCGGGGCTCCAGGCGCTACTCCCACGATCAACCTCCCTTCGGAGAGTACATCCAAGTTTGCGAGCTGCTTTCCCAGTACCAGGGGATTTCTTAGGGGCAATACTAGGACTGCGACGCCTAACTTTACCGATGCGGTTTTAGCCGCTACGTATGCAAGCGTAGTGACTGATTCGTAGAAATTCGGTTTCTGCGATACTTGCAAAGCTTCAGCCGAGCCGGCGGATAGGTGCGTCTTGTGTTGAGACGAACCCCACAGGATATGGTCGTGCACCCACACAGAATGAAACCCGAGAGCTTCCGCCTGCTCCGCTACCTTTAGGATATTATTTCTGGTCGCCAGTGGCCCTGAATTTGGAAGCCTGATGCCGAATTTCAATGAAGTGCCCTAATTTCGATCTCTGAAAATGGGTAAAGTGCTTTACTTCATTCTTTCTTGACAGATTGCGCAGAAGCAACTTCGGCGGTCCAATTGAATTTCTCTCCCCGTTTTACTTTGGCATCCTCTTCCTCTGCTGCCAAGACACATTCCATTCCTCCATCCACCCAGCTGCTCATACCTACGAGATAGATGCATAAGGCAAGGGCTTCTTGCACTTCTTTGGGCGAGGCGCCAGCCCTCACAGCTTTCCGAGCGTGACTCTTGCCCTTCTCGCCACGACCCGTTGCCGCCTCTACCGCAACCATGATCAGTTCTCGATATTTTGCGGGTACCTTGGACTTTGTGTCATTCAAACCAGGGATCGCGTTTCGCCTAAGAGCGGCGAGCGAATCCGCAAGTTCCGGATCGTACCTATCCAGAGTCTGGAAAACCTCATGCACTCTTCCCATCTCTTGAACGAGATAATCTCTAGTTTCGTCTTTCATGATAGCTTCGGCGGTTGAAATTTACTATTAAGGATTCTAAGAGGCCGTTACTATCCTGAAGCTGCGCGTATCCACTCATTAATTAGGCGGCATGAAAAATCATTATTCTCCAAGAGAAAAAGGGAAAGTACATTTTTCGTTGAACGTGGACTATTGCGAATTCCCAGACAATATATTCTATGATGTAGAAAATGACGTCTGGTTCCAGCCCTCTCAAGGATCGAAAGAAAAGGTTGGACGGATGGGAATCACGAGCGTTCTTGTTTTTGTAACCGGCAAAATGTCCAAAGTGAAATTCAGAAAAGTTTCCGAATTAGAGAAAGGGCAGAGCCTCGTTACCATCGAGTCCATAAAATACTTCGGTAGCGTAAAATCTCCCGTTACCGGAAAAATTTCCAAACTCAATGAGGAGCTATTAATGCATCCGGAGAAACTTTCAGAAGCTCCGTACGAAACTTGGCTAGCGGAGTACGAAGCCTATGACGGAAATTCTCTTACGGGTCTGCTCTATGGGGAAAATGCGAAAGCTAGGCTTCTTTCGAGGATTAAGGAGCTCAGAGTTCGATGTTTCAAATTGCTTCCAGACGAGGAAATGTACGCCATAGGAAGCGAATGCACGACGACTCTCGCTAACTTGGATGAAATGCTAGAGAAAAGACCGGGAGGTTACATTGTCCATTTAGTAACGGATGACAACACCGCTGACATTGAACTCGTGCGATGGTCTATGCAGACCGGAAACGAGCTGGTAGAATCTAGAAAAGAGGAAAACCTGTACCACTTTATTTTGAGAAAAAAGAAAAGTGAATAAGGAGAGGGGGGTGTGTCGCCCTCTCCCCTATTTTTGGACAGGTAGCTCACGGTTTTTCGATCGAAGATCGGACCAGGTTACCCCACTCAGTCCAGGACCCGTCATAGTTCCTGACGTCTGGATACCCGAGTAGGTACTTCAAAACAAACCAGGTGTGTGATGACCTCTCCCCAATTCTGCAGTACGCGATCACTTCCTTTTCAGGAGTGACGCCTTTGGGTTTATACAAATTCTCCAGCTCCTCCACGGTCTTGAAAGTCCCGTCATCTTTCACTGCCTGAGCCCACGGAATATTCTTGGCGCCGGGGATGTGTCCACCTCTCTGCGCGTGTTCCGTAGGGTACTCGGGAGGTGCCAGAATCTCACCAGAGAATTCCTTGGGGCTCCTGACATCTACAAGAACGACTTGGCTGTTGCCCTGAGCATTCCTTACGTCATTTAGATACACTCGGATCGACTCGTCTGTGGCTCCAGCCTTGAACTGAGAACTCGGGACGGAAGGAGCATCCTTGGACAAGGGCTTGTCTTCCTCGATCCATTTCTTTCGCCCGCCGTTCATGATTTTGACGTCTTTGAATCCGTAGTACTTGAAGACCCAAAATGCAAACGCTGCAAACCAGTTGTTGAAGTCACCGTACAGAATCAAGGTCGTATCATTTGTGATTCCGTTTCTTCGGAAGAGCTCTTCAAATTGAGTCTGGCTCAGAATGTCTCTTTTCACCGGATCATTGATGTCCTTCTTCCAGTCAAAAAGGACTGAATTCGGTATGTGCCCTTGGTTGTAATTGGAAGTAGGATCATAATCGACTTCGGCAATTCTCACATTTGCGTCAGTGTGATGATCTTTCACCCAGTTCGTGTCCACTAGAGTTTCAGGATGTGCGTAATTTTTCGTTTGAACAACGCTCATGATATTTCGCTTGTTGTTCAGCACGCAGGGTTTGTTATATTAGGGTACAGGAGTGCGCAAATTCTGCCAAAACACCGCCTTTTTGGGTCGCAATTTCACAATAACTGCCTCTTCGAGATCCTCGGGGAAGTAACCACCAGACCGATATTGCTCGTATTTTTCCTTCAAAAGTTTCGCCACATTTTGTTTCTCATGTTTTGAATGGAGAATTTTTGCATCACACTTCACCACCAAGTATGAAAGATCCTTCCACTCCTCCGAATAGCGATCTATGAGGACGGTCGCAATGGGATTCTCGGAAATATTGCTGAGTCTTTTTAGGGTTTTTCCGGGTTGTTTAGACTTCTTGTCGACGACAAAAAAGATCGCGTCGCTATTGCAGGCAAAGACGATGGGGACAAGACTCACCGATCCCTTGAGATCGGAAGTGGCAAGTCTCGCCACTCTTGCCCCTTCAAGATACCTTAGGTGTTCTTTGGTCAGTGCCTTTCTCAATGCTTGAAAGCACGCTCATGCGTGAATAACATCGGGATCGAAAATTGATCTGAGGTCTCGACGACTTTTTTGTCGTTGATAGATCCTCCAGGCTGAATGATTCCGCGAACTCCTGCGTTGCCCAGCATCTCCACGCTGTCCGGAAAGGGGAAGAACCCATCTGAGACGCAGTAAGCGCCTCGAGCTCTGCTCCCAGCATTGTCTAGGGCGATCTTGGTTGCGCCGTTGCGCTTGCGGAAACCTCCGACACCCAGTGTCCAGAGTTTGGTAACTTCGCCTGCAGGCCCTACTTCTCCGTTCCCAAGTACGATTCCGTTGGATTCTACTCTGCGTGCCACCTCCCACAAACCCAGAAGTATTGCCTTGTCAGAACCCGACGGCTTGGACTTTGTTTCCACGGTGACCTTTGAAGGATCTAGCCTCCTTTTGTAATCGGGCGAGTCTTGAACGAGAGCTAATCCTTGAATTATTTTCACATCGTACGGATAGGTTGATCCATTCGTTGTCCGGATGATCCGAATTTTCTTTTTCTGTTTAGCTTTCAGAATATCCAGAGCCTCTCCGTCGTATCCCGGAGCCAAAACCACCTCCGTGTACACCGAGGCGTCGTTTACTCCTTCATTTTTTCCGATCAATTTCGCGGTCTCACGATCTACCACCTTATTTAGGACGGTAATGTTTCCAAAATCCGCCTCA
>JAPCJV010000221.1 GCA_027886785.1 Nitrososphaerota archaeon
ACGTTTGTGCAAAGGTTTCAAAAAAGGAATTTTGTTGAAGCGCCCGAGCTCATACTCGGAATGCATTTGAGGTGACGATTTTTGAATACTGAACAAGACGGTACTAGGAAGCAAAATTGCGGGTGTTTCAGGAATTTTTGCGAACAATCGCCTTAAGATCCGCTCCATGAAATTTAGTTTTGAAAGATCCACAACTTCGAATGATATTCCGCTTACAGATGAAACTCTCTTTGCAAATTCGAGAATTGCGAGTTGGCCAGAGTCAAATCGATCTTCATACAGGACTACTGATCGCTGGGTTTTGATTAAGCCCTGATGCGTCCAGTGAAGTTCTTCGACAGAAGAGACCGATGTAGGGATTCTTTTTGATTTAACAAATATTCGTATTTTCTCCTGCTTGGATATCATGGGCTTTTCACGGGTTTCTCTTAGGTGGATTACTTCAAGTCCGTTGTGCCGTCCTATGTCGGCAAAAATGACTTCAGCGTACCACGAATCAGATATCCAGCGTACGACGGTAGCATTTCTATATACCTTGATTGCACGATAAGAATCAAAAGGGACCAGAGAGCGAAATGACTGTATACGAAATCGCGTACAAGCTTCAGCACGACTGTCCGTACAATGATCTGAGTAGAAGTTTGCCGGACATTACGTTTGCCCACTGGTGCAATCGAGAAAGGGACGTCATCGAGATAACCTGGGAAGACGACGAATTTTCAGCTTTTGAAGACCTGCAAAGAGCCCTGCGAGACTTTGAACGAAGGCTCTCAACCAAGATCGTAAGGAAATCCTTCGGTGGAACCAGCGCGCAACTCGTGATGCAGAGTTGCCACTGTGCAGGAATAAAGCGAGCGGTTTCACCTCTAATTGAAAAGTACAATTCTCTAGCGATGCAGCCGATTTTCTACAAGCACGGTTGGGAGTGGTATCGAATTCTTGCGTTCAGGCAGAAGGACATCAGAGGGCTGTTTAGCGAACTGGCGGAGTTCACCAACGCCCAGATAATTTCGAGACGGACCATCGAAGGCACATCAGTCAGAGAAGCGTTTATGATCTCGCCCACGAGCCTGTTAGGCGATCTCACGAAAAAACAAGCCTTTGCCCTGACAACTGCTCTGGCGCGCGGATACTACGAGATCCCCAAAAAAGTATCTACAGATGAAATGGCGACCAGTCTCAAACTTCCCCGGACAACCTTTGAAGAGCATCTTCGAAAAGCTGAGAGCAAAGTCATGAAAGCGGTTGCACCCCTGCTCGAAATGGGAAGCTTCAATGCATCAACAAACGGGAACGTCAAGCCGCGATTAGAGCAATTCCTTCCGCAGATTGCAAAATAGGTACAGCGAATATTTTTATCGTAAGTTTCGTATTGCTTAGAATCGATGGTCGCCAAAAAAGCAATAGGTTCTTCGATTCCATCCGAAAAGGTGGAGCTATACGATAAGTTGATCGAATCGCATTCCGATATTAAGCGGAAGGGGGCGACACTACCCTATACTTCTTTGAATGGTAACATGTTTACCCTTCTCTCAAAAACCGGGACACTGGCCATTAGGCTTTCTAGCGCCGACAGAGAAGCCTTCATGAAAAAATTCAAGACAACCCCATTCGAAAATTACGGAGTCATAATGAAGGAATACGTCGCCGTTCCCGAGGAGCTTTTTGAAAATACCAAAGAAATGAAAAAGTATCTGGACATGAGTTATGACTACGCGAAAACACTGAAACCAAAACCTACAACGCGCAGAAAGAAGTAGAAAGACTGATTCCTACTGGATCGAATTTTATCTAAATTAGACTTCATTTTTTGATTATGGGTGTAAATATCTTAGTATGAATCCAGTCATCGATGCAATCAAATCCCGAAGGAGCACCAAGAACATGAAAAATGATGTACCCAGCCACGATCTGATTGAAAGGATCCTCGAAGCTGCGACATGGGCGCCAAATCATCATCTAACCGAACCCTGGCGGTTTGTAGTGATCGCGAACGACGAACGCCTGAAGCTGGGAGAGAGCATGGCCCAAGCTCTTGAAAAAACCTTGAAGAAGGATGATCCACGAAATGAAGAAATCCTGAAAGCTGAACGACAAAAACCGTTCCGGGCTCCGGTGATCATCGCCGTCGTCCTGAGCCCAAACTACGAGAACGAAAAGGTCGTGGAGCTGGAGGAAACCGTCGCCGCTGGAGCAGCTTTGCAGAACCTACTACTTGCGGCACATTCCCTGGGGATCGCGACTATGGTCCGGACAGGAAAACATTCCTTCGGGGAACCAGTTAGATCATATCTGAAAATGAGCGAGAACGAAAAGCTAGTAGGTCTCGTTTACACTGGATATTCGGCTGAACCTTCACTTCCCTCCAAAAGAAATCCCCTCGAATCAAAAGTGGAATGGCGTGGCCTGTGATCTGCGAACTCTTTGTTAAGGAGAAGAGGAGATCTCTCAATCCAATTGAAGCTTGAAGATGTTGAATTCTAGTGGAAAGTCCCTTACCATTGACGAGGCTCTACAGAAATCCTTTCCGGGCCTCGAGGTGATAGAACTTAGAATTGAGGGCATCTCTGTAAAGGAAAGAGATGAAAGCCTTGAAGCTTTCAAACCCTTTGTTCAGCAAAAAGTGCGGGGTATCTTTGGCTCGCTAGAGCAAATCCGAGATCATAGCATCTTTAGGACATACCGGGACTTCTTCTGGCGCGTAGGGATAGATCCTACAAAGACACGGCCTGCGAGCGAAGCGCTCACGCGAAGGATTATTGGTGGAAAGGATCTTCCTACGATCAACACACTGGTAGATGCATACAATCTCGCTTCAGTAGAAACTTCCGTGGCGATTGCAGCTTTTGATCTCGGATCGATTTCAGGAACTGATCTCTTCATGAGGAAGGCGACGATGGGGGAGCGCTTCTTGGGAATCGGAATGAAGTCAGAAATGAGCTTGACGGGAATCGAGGTGGTCATCGAGGACTTGGGGACAAATAGGCTCATCGCGATTTATCCGTACAGGGATTCTGACGACAGCAAGGTCACTCTACAAACCAGAGAAGTTCTATTGATGATGTGCGGAGTACCCGGACTCCCTCGTGAGACCCTGGTGGAAGCGGAAAAGCTTTCGAGAGAGTTCGTTACTAGATTTTGCTCTAATCAGTAAGAATTTAGCAAAAACTCGAGAATGAATCCCTAACTTCGAGGAATATTCGAAGCAAGATATGCGCCGTCTTCCCCTACTCCGAGCAAAAGACAAGATTTTCTCTTGTATAGCCAGTGAAGACCCAAAAAGTACAGCCCGGGACAAGTAGTGATCCCCCGCTTGTGAATGGGGTACCCACGCTCGTCAAAAACTGGAATGTGAATCCAGGAAAAATCCAAGTCGTAGCCTGTTGCCCAGATCACCGTCTTTATTCCCGCCGAGCCCAAGTCCAAGATTGGAATTGCTTCATTGACTGGCTTCAAAATCGAATTTGTTTGTGTAGCTTCTTGCGAAGCAGTTTTCCATGCGGTTTTTTCAATATATTCGTCGATCCTTTTGCACGCATCGGATGCAAACCCGTCCGCTTTCGCGAGGTTTCCCTCTAGGTTTGGCGCCAGAATAATTTTGTTATTTTGAATGTCTTCCAGATAACCGAGCAAGATTACCCCATCGTTCGACAATTTCCTCAAGTTGATCTCGTGCCCACCATCCTTTCCGGAAAGATGTGGATTACAGCTGAACTTCATGCCCGGCGATTGCAGATTGTCGACCAAGTCGTCCATTTGCCCTAATTCATTCATCCACCATATGATGTCCTTACCGCGGTAGGTACGAGGAACTCTGCCGCAACTCGACGTCGTTAGGTATACCATTCTCCCATTGTGATTGAGTTCCTCGGCAATCTGACATCCAGACTGTCCCGTCCCTACGACCAACACGCCCCCAGTCGGGAGATCTCGCTGATTTTTGTATTGATCCGGACTGATCTGAAGGACTTCGGAAGAGATGTTGGAGCTCATCCTCGGAATTTTTGGAATTTGGAAAGGTCCCGACGCCACGATTACATTATCCGCCCCAAATATTCCGGCATTCGTTTTCAACAAGAACTTCCGGCCGTCCTGAGTTCTATCGAGGGATTCGACTCGTATGCCGCTGCGCACCGGTAGCTCGAATTTATCCGCGTACCTCCGGAGGTAGGCTACGATTTCGTCTCGTGGCATGTAGCCGTCGGGTTCACGGCCATCATAATTAACACCGGGGAGCTGAACGGTCCAGTTGGGTGTTACTAGAGTGAAAGAATCCCAGCGCTTCGCTTTCCACGTATTCCCTATTTCTCCCTGTTCAAGGACAAGATGCTCTCGCCCTAACTGTTTCAGATGATAGCTCGCAGAAAGTCCCGCCTGGCCGCCGCC
>JAPCJV010000222.1 GCA_027886785.1 Nitrososphaerota archaeon
AGGCAACGAGATCGCTCTTGCTCGGAAACGCCTTTTTCCCCAATGCGATCGCGCCTGCTTTCATATCGGCGCTTCGGCTTGCTTTCTACATCGGGGCGATCCTTTCCGCGATCGCTGCAGTGACGTCGGCGCTGAGGGGGAGTCCTAAACCAGTGTCGAAAGCTGTGGAGCCTCAGAAAACAATTGCAGTTCCACAGGTGAGGGCAAAAGAATTGGAGGACCCTCAGGGAAGAAATGTTACAATGGATAAAGGCGCCTAAAAAAATTTATGAATCTTTTTGCACGAAATAGGGCAGGACCTTTTCCCCGATGAAGTTGATCCTTTCGGGGAAGGAATTTGCCACCAAGTCAACGTGTGTTGCTCCGGCTTTCTGGTAGGATTCTATAATTCCGATCAATTGATCGGGTGAAGAAACGAAGTACTTTGACGCGGAAATTTTCTCGTCTTCCAGGGTCTTTCCCATTTCCTCGAGTCTCCTTGGATCCATTTCCCCAAAAGCTCCCTCTGCAGAAGATCCTGCTTCCCCTGACTTTTTGATTTCTCTGACGCCGTCATCTTTGTCTCCAAAGAAAATGTCAATCAACACCAGTTTTTCCATGGCTTCGGAATCCTTGCCCGCCTTTCGAGCCGCAGCTTCAAAGATCGGGAAAATCTCCTGCTTGCACTTTTCTGGCGTGTTTATCGTGGTCAAGTGATCTCCGTACTGGCCCGCGTATGCCGTAGCCTTTTTTCCGATGGCTGAGAAATAAATGGGAATTTTGGATCTGGGCTTGGTGTATAGGAATACGTCCTTCAACTTGAAGTAAGTTCCCTCGAAAGAAAAGTACTCCTTGCTCTCCCACAATTTCCTAATCACGGTAATTCCTTCGCATAGTCTCTCGGTTCTTTCCCGCCATTTCGGGAATCGGTCACCAGGAAAAAAGCGGGCTTCATTCACGGCTTCTCCAGAGCCCACACCCAAAACAAATCTGCCCGGGTACATGTTGTCGAGGGTTGCCGCTGCCTGTGCAATGATCGCGGGATGATATCTCCCGCCAATCGGGGAAGTGACGTCTGGACCAATGCGCACTTTTTTGGAGATTTCTAGAGCAACCGGCATAACAGACCACACGTATGAGGACTGGTTCCCACCATGAAACCACGGCAGAAAGTGATCGCCAAACCAAACTGTGTCAAACGGAAACTTATCCGCGATTGTGGCACATCCCACAAACCTCTGCGGATCGTTGAAATTTTCGCCGAGGTCCACGCTGATCTTGATGGGAGACATTGCCGTCAGAAATCGCGGATTCAGCTACTTAATAATTCAAACGATGGCTTGTCGATAAATCCGTAGGATTCGTACCTAGCCCGAATCGGAGACAATTCCCCGGAGGGTTTTAGATTTCAAACGTAGTAATTGTCTGCTACGCTTAATTATCGTATTCGTGTTTCAATATCTGCGTGATCTAGATCGATTGGTCTCACGGCAAAACGGTGTCAGATTATTCTTCTTCGGGTTAATTGGATTTACGACTTTTCTTCTCTCCCCATTTTTTCTTTCGTGGCGCAGGTTGAATCCTCCAGTTCTCAAAACTGAATCCTGAAATGTCCCTGCGAAATTTTTTCGGTTTCATGACGCGGGGAGAGCATCAGATCTTAGACCGAGTAATTGGAATGCTGGACATTTCCATTGCTTCGGCAACACATCTCCTGAACCTAATTCAATTTTTGAAAAAATATGATTACGACTTGGTGAACAAAGAATATGAAGCAATTGACGATCTCGAATCCCAGACAGATCGGGAGCACAGAACTCTCGTAAGAGAGATTTGCTCCGGATCCTTTTTCGGAGGAATAAGGGAGGATCTATTGGCTCTTCTCGAACTCATAGACAATATTGCTGACAGCTCAAAAGGGGCGGGACAAGTGTTTCACGAGCGGCAAATTCCCCAACAGGTGGTCGACTATCTGTTCAGGGAAGATGTGGAGGCTTTCATTTCGACATGCATTGCTACAACGCAGCTTTTGAAAGAAAACATCAAAGCTCTTGAAAAGAACAAAGAAGCGGTTCTGGGTCTAGCTGAAAAAGTTGAAGAGAGTGAAGAGCGAGCAGACGAACTTCGGATAAGGATAATCAGACATCTTTTCAAAAATGAAATTGACGCAAAATCCCTTGATATAGTGATGTTGAAGGATTTTCTAGTTACAGCCGACGACATTGCAGACAATTCCGAACACGGCTCGGACGTACTCTTGATTCTCGTGGCAAAGGGGTATTCCTAGCTGTTATCCCTTATCCTGTTATTCGCCCTTCTCACTGCCTTCGGTTTTGTCTTCGGCTGGAATAATTCCGGCTTAACCACCGGAAATCTCTCGCATTTCGTGAATTACAATGCGGCCCTGCTTCTCACTTTAGCTGGAATGATTCTAGGGCTTCTGATCCTTGGTGGCAGCATGTCTGGCGCAGTACTCGGCAAACTTGTTTCTCCAAACATTTCCGAGATTGCTCTAATTTCGGGGATCCTCGTTTCGATAATTTCCTTGTTCATTCTGACTCTGCTTCGACTTCCTGTGAGTCTATCAAACTGCGTTGTGGGAGCGTTTGTAGGTGCTTCACTCGGTTCTAGCACCCCCATCAATGTGGCGTTTCTAACGCTGGTGTTGGGTTCATGGATCGCCGCACCCTTCGCATGCGCAGCGATATCTGTGATGGTCTACGCGTCCATTGTGAGAGTGGAACGGTTTAGTTCGCTTGTTTCATTGGTGGCGGCTAATAGAGCACTACTACTTAGCTCGGTCTTTGTCCTTTCTATCGTGCTTGGCGCAAACAACGTAGGGCTGATTTTGTCCTTTGCTAGAAACGAGTCTCTCTCGGAATTTAGTTTTGGTTCCCTAGAAGCTGCAGTGCTGATAGCGGCATCGCTCGGGACCATCATTTTTGGAAAACTGTTGTCTGGAGTGATTGGCGAACGGATCGTAGGTTTAAGCCAGAGTAAAACTTTGTCGGCGGTGCTTGGATCAGCAGTTGTTACGGCAATTTTCACTGCATTTTCAATACCAATCTCGCTGACTCAGGTAATCGTTGGCGGGATGCTTGGCGCGGGAATTTCTCAAAGGCCCTCATTAGTGAATCGGCGAGAGTTGATCCTTTTGATTTCAAGTTGGGCGCTAGTGACAGTTTTAAGCGCAGGTTTCGGTTTCGTCGCAACGTTGTTGATCTCCTCGGCTAAAATACAAATTTAGAGCAGACACAACGAACCTTATCGGTGCAAAGATCCCTCATGTAGGAGGGTATTCCATTCGAAAAGAAGTTAACAAAAAGAAAAAGTTCGGGGTCTTTGCTTTTTTCGCGCACTAAGACCCATTTCGTAGGACGACAGGCGGCTTCTCGACCAGAAGACGCGTGTCTTACTGAAACGCGGAAATCCCAGCTTTACTCCTCGTCATCGTCATCTGAAGGTTCAAAGTCATCCTCGGTGTCGTCCCCATCATCGTCTAATTCTCCATCTTCTTCTGACAAATTAATCTCCTTGAAACTCCCTTTGGATTTGTCACCTTGATAAGATCTTCGGGGAAGAAAGTGAACACATCTTCCAAAATTCAATCTTTTTCAGGGAATATCTTCGCGGCTTATCGAAACTTCGGAATAGGAGATTCATATTCAAAAACAGTCAGTTCGGTCATGAAAGCAATTCGTAGATTGCAAGACCTGTTAGCGCATAATTCAGAACATACAAAGATACGCACAGCGGGCAGATCGCTCCGATTACGTCAAGTTCAAGGTACCACAGGTAAATGGTGAAAATATTACCAACTAACAGGATCGGCAGCAGGATGTCAGATCTCAAGGGAAGTTTCGTCCGGTCTGTGAGGGCAAGGCCCAAGATCAAAAGAAGTGGAAACCATATCAGACCGAAGACATAGAACGGGATTCCGAAAATGGAAGTGTGCCCACTCCTAAAGACATCTATGCAATTAATTTCTCTGCTTACCGAGCATACTCCGCTAAAACTACCAGTTGCGTACTCGTAAGCAGTGTACGCGGCGTCAATTATGCCAATCACTGACACCGTCACGAAAAGTTTGCTTGGGAGATTTTGCAAATCACGTCGACCCCTGTTTTGATTTTAGAATAAAAAACTCATTTTCGTTTGGTCTATCTTGTTGCATTAATTTCATACTGCTAAGAACTGCCCAAATACTGACGCGGGTAATTTGCAACGTGGACTAGTATGAGTTGTGCAGCATATTTACTTGCCAATTCGACGGCGAAAAGCCCAGCTTTCTCTGCTGCTTCAGATCCGTCGATCGCTGCCAAAATTCGCCTGACTGGTTGCATAGGAACATTGGGATGCAAGCTTTACTCGTTCTAAAGTTCCTGG
>JAPCJV010000223.1 GCA_027886785.1 Nitrososphaerota archaeon
CGGGGCCTCTAACCCTTGCAGCGGGCTTGAACAATGAGACCTACTTGATGAAAGTTCCCACGAGCGAGCTCGCGGGAGGACTATTCACCCCCGGAAATTATTCCTTCCGTTTAACTCTAAGCCAGACTCAATTTTCTCCATTACTTGCGGAAGTAGCTCTATGTGAAAATAGGTGAGAGAGCGTTGCCCAGACAGATCCTAGGATTGAGCCTCACGACGCTGATATCGAGGATCGCGACCGCAGCATTCTACGGGTTCATCACCTTGTTCGTTTTCTACGAACTCCCAAATCTGCTGCTAAAAAACGTCGGAGGAAACCTGGCGGGACTCCCAATTGAGAATCAGAGCCTTTTCATATCGTATGCAATTCTCATAACTTCGCTAAGCTCCCTGCAGATTATTTTCCAAGGCAAGTATCTGGGAGATGCCGCCGCTGTGGGTAACGGGGTGGCACAGATCTTTTACATTTACATTTTCACGAATGGGGGAATAATCAATGAATTCGTGGCAAGTGCAGGCGTAAATCTCTCTTTGGACTTTCGGACCGTGCTTTATTTGATGATGGTACCCTCAGCCTTGTCAATCGTCTCCGCCATCACGGGGGCGGCTGCGAGATCCTCGGTCCAGAGATCTCAGATGATCGAAGAGATTGTTCTAAATTAAACGATAGCAGTCCTAGGCAAATGTAACCAAGATTGTTATGCTCTGGAGTCCGGGGAAGGTTGGACGCTTCCGCCTTCGAAGAGTTTCAGTTAGTGCTAGATGGGATTGGAGGTTTGGTGTTCCCGAACTCGGAAAACAGGTAAAAAGTGAAAAACATGCAGCAGAAAATGGCTGCAAATCCCATAGCGGATCTCGACATAATGAACACGGTTGACAGAATTAACGCCCAGAGGAGAATGGAAAGGATATCCTTGTTGAGTAAATATCTCAATTGAAACAATGTCACTAGAGTGAACTGAGATTTGGCTCCCAGATAACCCTCTTACCTTATTTTGTAAAACTTGAAGGAGGTTACTTTTGGAAAACGCCAAAGAAAAAACGTCAAACCGCGGAGCTTGGACAGAATACTCTAAGCTCAGCGGTCATCCGAGCGAAGGTTTGAGCTTAGCTAGACGTTTTCTACCAAGATATCCCGGACATTCGCGGAATGGATCCCGTACAGCCTCAAGAATTCCTTTGCAGCTTCTTTTTCGTTCCGCGCGTGGATGTCGGCATCCAGTACACACCAGAATCGTTTTTGACTTTTCTTACCCGAAGACTTTTTCATGACACTTCGATTGCTAGCCTTCCTATATTCAGATTTGTGAATCTGAAATACGAATTTTCAAATCTCGATCGGAAAGAAATCTATTGTTTATTCAAGGCCAGCACAATTGCATTGGCTAACTTGTCGTTTATTTTCGCAACCTGAGCAATTTCTTCCGCTCCCGATCTTCTGATTGCGTCGATTGAGCCAAAATGTGCTAACAGATTCCGTTTTCTCTTCTCGCCGATCCCGGGGATCTCGTCCAACTTTGACGTGGTGATCTTGCGCGACCGAAGTTTCCTGTGATAGGTTATTCCGAATCGGTGTGCTTGATCTCGAATGTGTTGGAGAATGTGAAGTGCTTCCGAATCTCTGGAGAGTTTTATGGGACGGACTCTGGAGGGAGTGAAAACGAGTTCTTCTTTTTTAGCCAAGGCAACCGTGGGAATGCCAAAAACCCCGTCGCGGTGCATCTGTTCCAGAGCGGCATTGAGATGGCCCCGACCGCCGTCGATGATTACGAGATCCGGCTGTTTGTTCGCCCACGGCCTTTTACCATCTTCAGGTTTCGTCTCGGTTAATCGCCTAAACCTCCGGCCGATCATCTCTGCCATCATCGAATAGTCGTCGATCCCTTTGACTGTCTTGATTTTGAATTTCCTATACTGGCTCTTTTCGGGGAACCCATCGACAAAAACGGTCATGGCCCCCACCGCCTCCTGTCCTCGAATGTTCGAAATGTCGAAGCATTCTATCCTCCTTGGCAACTGCCCCAGGTCCAGTTTCTCTTTGATATCTTTCAGGGCTCGCAGCCTTTCCCTTTTCCGGACCTCACCCTTCGATTCTTGCTCACCCAGGACTAACTTTGCGTTCTCCTGAGCAAGTTTCATCAATCTCTGGTTTTCCTCGCTTTCGGAGGGGAGCGCGAGTCTCAACTTGCCAGGACTTGCATTCAAGGTGTCCGTCTCTTTTTCAGAATCACCCATGTCACGTAGCATAGATTCTATTTCTCCGGAATCAGTCAATTGAGATGGAACAACAATTTCTTGAGGAAATAATTTGCCTATTCGTGCTTCCAAGGAGGTGTAGTGTTGTTTGATGAAAGCAGAAAGGATCTCGGAATCACCCGTGCTCTGGGTAACGCCATCCAGAATGTATCTTTCTCGGCCGATCACGTTGCCCGCTCTTACCTGAAAGACAATGGCAGCGACGATTTCTGCACTGTCCGAGCCTCCGATCGGTTCGACCGCCCGGGCGATAGTAATGATATCTTTGTCTCTCTCCTTGTGTGCAGGAAAAACGATCCTCTGTTTTAGGGCGGTAGCTTCCAGAGACCGGATTTCGTTCCGGATCTTGGAAGCTCGCTCATAGTCCTGCTTCTCAGAGGCTTTCCACATTTCGTCGTACATTACTTTGGATAACTTCACCAGTTTTCCATCTAGAAACAGCTCGAATTTTTTCACGTCCTCAAAGTATTCATTCTTCGTTACGGCAAAAATGCAGGGAGCCTTGCACAACCCGATGTTGTAGTCAATGCAGGACTTGAATTTCTTTTCCCAAGTGAGGGGAAGCGTGCATCCGCGAATCGGAAAGATCTTTCTAAGATATTTCACGGTCCTTCGAGCTGCCCGCGCGTTTCCGTAGGGTCCGAAGTAGCGGGAACCATCATCCTCGAGACGCCTCGTAACAAGAACTCTGGGAACTGGATCGTTTGAGATTCTGATGTAGGGATAACTTTTGTCGTCCTTTAATCGGATGTTGTATTTGGGTTTGTACCGTTTAATGAGAACGTTCTCTAGAATCAGTGCTTCGAGGGGCGACTGATTGAAAATGTAGTCCGCACTCCGAATCTGATCTCTCAGGCTCTGTCCAATCGCATCATCAAATCTCGGCCGCAGGTGGGCGAGGACTCTCCCCCTGATGCTTGTTGCTTTCCCTACGTAGACCGGTTTTTCCTCAGAGTTTTTGAGGATGTACACTCCCGGTCTGTCGGGAAGCTTATCAAAACTAGCCGCCGGCGTCGAAATCATTTGCTGGGGCGATAGCTTCAACAACTTCTTGCCTCACCTCCGCGGGCCGTTCAGATTTGTCAGCTGATTTTCTTCCCAGAATGTGTTTTAGAAACTGCCCAGTATAGGAACCTTCCACCTCAGCGACCTCTTCCGGTGTTCCTTCCGCGATAACCCGGCCTCCGCGCTCTCCTCCCTCTGGTCCGAGATCAATCAACCAGTCCGCAGTTTTGATCACGTCCAGATTGTGCTCAATCACAATCACGCTGTTCCCCGCATCGGTGAGACGCTCCAGAACGCTAAGCAGCTTCTTGATGTCCTCGAAGTGGAGACCCGTGGTGGGTTCGTCGAGCAGGTACAGCGTCTTCCCCGTAGGTCTCTTGGATAGCTCAGAGGCGAGCTTCACCCTTTGGGCTTCGCCACCCGACAGGGTTGTCGCGGACTGTCCTAATTCCACATATCCCAGTCCCACATCGTTTATCGTTTCCAGTTTACGTCGGACTCTGGGAATATTCTCAAAAAACTGCAAACCCTCTTCTACGGTCATCTCGAGAACTTCCGAAATATTCTTGCCCTTGTATCTGATTTCCAGAGTTTCCCGGTTGTACCTTTTTCCCTTGCACACTTCGCAAGGGACGTATACATCCGGAAGGAAGTGCATCTCCAGCCGAATAATCCCATCGCCCTCGCACGCTTCGCACCTTCCACCCTTTACATTGAAGCTGAATCTACCTGGCTTGTACCCCCTAGCAATGGAATCGGGGAGCTTGGTGAAGAGGTCCCGGACATCTGTAAACAATCCGACGTAGGTCGCAGGGTTCGACCGGGGAGTCCTGCCGATCGGAGACTGATCAATTATTATCGCCTTGTCGATATTTTCGCTGCCCAGGATCTTGTCATGAATCCCCGGTTTGTCCCGGGAACCGTACAATTGCTGCGCTAAAGATCTGTACAGAATATCATTTACAAGCGAACTTTTTCCAGACCCGGAAACCCCGGTTATGCATGAGAAAATTCCGAGCGGGAAGCTGACATCGATATTCTGGAGATTGTTTTCCCTTGCGCCCTTGACCGTAAGCATTCTGGAAGAAGGAGTTCTCCTCCTC
>JAPCJV010000224.1 GCA_027886785.1 Nitrososphaerota archaeon
CGCGGAGAACGTCGCGCGCAAGACCCTCGATCCTTTGGAGGAAGCCCGCGCCTTCGAGGATTATGTTTCGACGCATGGCTGGGGATCCGAAGTAGAGCTGTCAAAAAAGATCGGGAAAAGTCCCTCGTACATCTCGCGTCGTCTCAGATTGCTCACTCTTCCTCCGGAAGCTCTCGACGAAATCTTGCGGCGCCACAATAATCCAAGTCTTCTGGAGGAAATACTAAGAGTCGAAGACGACAACATGAGAAGGAATCTCGTCAACATGTCTCCCGAGCTGAAACTGTCGAGCAAGGAGGTGCGCCGATTGCGCCAGCGGCTAAACTCGGATAGTCGCCGCGACCGCGCCGGATGGATTCAACCACCCAAGACCGAGGAAGAAAGAAGGTTCAGGCTGGTGAATCTCTCGTGCCAGCGAACGGTTCTCGCGCTGAGGGTTGCTCTCTACCGCCTCGACGAAATATTGGAAAGCGTGAAAAACAAGGACTGGATTCTCGCAGAGATTTTGATGCAGCAGCGTCAGGCTTTGCACTCGCAGATTGATCAAGTGTGCAATCTGGCAAAGAGAATCGAGATTCGGCAGGATTTGGATTAGTCTCTCAGTATCCGAAAATTCGATTCATTTTAGAAAATCTTTTTCTAAGAAATGGGAAGTGCTGGAACCAATTGGAAGTTTAGGAACGTGGAAACTCGTTCAACAGAAAATATTCTGCCCCATTTCGCAAATCCTGTAAACTACAGAAACTCACAGATTACGATCGACCGCGCAGAGGGAGTGTACTTCTGGGACACAAACGGCAAGCGGTACATTGACGGCGTCGCACAGGTGATGGTGGTCAACGCGGGGCATGGCCGCAAAGAAATAATTGATGCGATGAAGGCGCAGCTGGATCGGTATTCTTACAACTTTCTTTCCTTCTCTTCCAGTCCTTCTGCAATTGATCTATCCAGGAAATTGGTGCAGATCCTCCCCGGGAACATGAAGGAAATTTTCTACACTACAGGAGGCTCTGAGGCCGCGGACACTGCGATTAAGATCGCCCGGTTGTATCACGTCTTGAATGGAGATTCCAGGCGGTACCGTTTCATCGCCAGGTGGATTTCCTATCACGGTGCCGCGCTCGGAGGGTTGAGTTGTTCAGGCCACGCCCCGAGGAGGCGGAACTTCGAGCCGCTGCTCCTCGATTTTCCGCACGCACAACCCGCTTACTGCTATCGCTGCCCCTTCTCGAAAAAATATCCTGAATGCGACCTGGAGTGCGCCACGTCTTTGGAACATCTAATCAAAAATGAAGGAGCGGAATCGATCTCTGCGTTCATTGCTGAACCCGTGGTCGGTTCCACTGGGGGAGCTCTGGTCCCTCCAAAAGAGTACTTCAAGATCGTCCGGGAAATCTGTGACAAGTACGGAATCCTTCTCGTCATCGACGAGGTGCTTACGGGTTTTGGAAGAACGGGCAAAATGTTTGCAATCGACCACTGGGGTGTAAAGCCGGACATGATCCTCATTGCAAAGGGCCTGTCGAGTGGGTACGCTCCCATCGGCGGAGTTGCAGTCAGCTCTGCGATTGCCGAGAAATTCGAGACGGGTGAAGGGATCGATTTTGCTCACGGATTTACATTTGGCGGAAGCCCCGTGGCGTGCACTGCTGCTCTAAAAAATATCGAAATTCTGGAACGAGAAAAGCTAGCCGAGAACTCGCTACAAATGGGTGAGTATCTGAAGAAAAAACTCTTACAGCTCGATCACAAAATCATTGGGGATGTCAGAGGCCTCGGGCTTCTGGTCGGCGTGGAACTAGTGAAGGATAGAGAATCTAAGGAACTCTTCCCGGACGACCAGCCGGTTGCTTCCCAAATTTCTGCGCTGGCGTTGAAGAAGGGGGTCAAGATCTTCGGCTTGAGGGGTCACGATTCCGGAATGATCAGCGATTTCCTTGTCATCAGCCCTCCCTTAATCATCAACGAGCCGCAATTGGATGAGATTGTGAGCACTGTGGATTCGTGCATGACTGAAGTTGAATCGAAGCTTGTATAGCGTTCTTTCTTGCAAACTGACCTTTGACTGAGGCATCCACCTTGGACATACTGGAAATGCCCCGCCAAGATTTCGAGAGGGCACTATCCGAAACCCCCCTCTTGATCATGATTGTCGGTTCCATCGAACAGCATGGACGACACTTACCTTTAGGAACGGACGTGCTGATCCCTCTGGGACTTGCAGATTCGATCTCCCAGAAAATGGAGAACGCCCTAATTTGTCCCCCGCTTCCCTTTGGGGTCTACTCGGGTGATATGAGCGGGGGAGGGCGAGCTTTCCTCGGGACGACCTGCATTTCCTCCGGAACTTTGGAAGGTTTGGTACACGAAATCCTCAGCGAATACAAGCTTCAGGGGTTGAAGCGATATTTGATCCTGAACGGGCACTCGGAAAACGATTCTGCTTTGGTTTCAGCTTTGTACAAAGTGGTGACCAAGAATGAAGGAGCCAAAGCTCTGGTAGTAAACTGGTGGAACATGCTCTCTCCCACTTTCATTGACAAACACATACCCGAACCAGCACGGGTTATTCTCGGAGGGCATGCCTCATATCTGGAAACCCTCGCGCTTCTAGCTGTCCGCCCTGATCTGGTTCACCTGGAGGAACTTGCTCCCTCTGCTCCCATGAAGGAAGTAAAGTACGAAGTGTTTCCAGTGGATCCGGATACATTGCCCACTGCCGGCGTTTTTTGGCCGAAGGATCCGAGTCTAAAAGCGAGTTTGACAAAGGAGCTGGCGCAGCTTGCCTTTTCAGAAATAGTTGCAAACATCATCGTGGCGATTGAGAAAGATTTGCCCGCGGGCAAAAAGAGATAATTACAGTTTAGCTTTCGTTTTTTCCAAAGAATGCAGCTAGAGGAGGACTCGACAGAATTTTGAAAATTGGTTATGACATGGGAGCGCCGACGCACTGGTTTGGTGGTCCTGATTGCCTGAAGCTCGCCGTTCAATGTGAGAATGTAGGGTTCGATGACGTGTGGATGGGAGATCACTTTCTCCCCTGGTTTCATACACATGCGCACTCTCCGCAAGCCTGGGTCTGGATGACCTCTGCAGCTGAAAAAACAAAGAGGGTGGGCATTGGAACGGCTGCGACCGCTCCCATGTTCAAGTACAATCCCGCAGTGGTCGCGCAGGCGTTTTCCACCATGGGGTGCATCTATCCCGGAAGGATCAAGATGATCGTGGGTACGGGAGAGGCGCTCAACGAACGGCCGTTTCTGACCGAGTGGCCAAAGTGGAAAACAAGATCCGAAATGCTCGTCGAGGCGGTAGATCTAATGAGAAAATACTGGACTTCGGAAGAGTACTTCAGCTTCAAGGGGAAGTATTTCAACATGGACACCATCCTGTGCTATGATCGATCTCCCGAAAAGATCCCCGTGTACTTTTCAGCGTACGGGCCGAAGGCTGCCGTGGTAGCTGGCGAACATGCCGATGGATTGTGCACGTGGGGGACGAAGTATGATTACACGAAAAACGTAATCCTGCCTAACTTTGAAAAGGGCGCGAGATCCGCCGGCAGGGATCCCAAATCTCTGGAGAAGATTTGCTGGGTAGATATCGGATATGGTGAGCAAAAGACCCTGCTTGACAAGTTTCGCAGATCCTCGGCTTCGTGGTTCATCGAAGCAAATTACGATGAGCCCGATCCCAGACAAACCGAGAAAAATGCGTATCCTATGACCGACGAAGAGATCCGGAAAATGGCCATCATAACGGACAACCCTGAAGATTTCGTAAAGGTGATCGAGCGAAACGAAAGGGAAGGCTTTGATCAGCTAATCTTCAGCGATTCCAGTCTGTACCCCGAGGAGACTGTTGCAGAGTTTGGGCGATCGGTACTGCCTCATTTCCAATCGAAATAATTTATTGTTCAGAGGCATATGCGTCCGGCCGCCGAAGGCCCAGCATGCCGAAACTTTCCCGAACGCTGCGCAGGTAATTCAAATCAAGTAGTGACACCGCGTAGGATGAGAGGGACCTCGTTCCGGCGCTGCTGATCACTTCGCCCATCGGGGAAAAGATCGAGCTGCCTCCTCCATAGGTCAGGTGTCCACCGGGGCTGTTCCACTCGCCAGATCTGTTGGAGATGATGAAGTAGGCAGAGTTCTCGTACGCGCGGGACTTGCCGAGAAATTCGATATCCTCTACCCACTGCCTCTCGAAAGAGACGGGTGCAATGATGACCTCTGCACCTTTGAGCATGAGCGTCCTCGCCGCCTCTGGAGTATCGAGATCGGCCCCCAGAAGGATGCCCAAACTCCCGAGCTCGCTTTTTATCGGATCTAAACTTTTCCCCGGTTCTATTCCGGCACCG
>JAPCJV010000225.1 GCA_027886785.1 Nitrososphaerota archaeon
ACAAAAATAATTCACCCTTTCAAGAAAGTACTTTTCTAATACTCAGATTACTTAGGGCGCAAGACCATCTGCGTGGCGATACCTCGCGCCACCTCTTTTCCTTCGCCGCTCTCGATGATTGATTCCACCAGAGCGATCGTTCGACCCCTGTGGACCACTTTAGCTTCGGCCGTAATTTCTCCTTCGTACATTGGGCGCAGGAAATTCATTTTGAGCTCGAGCGTTGTAAAGGATTCATCGTCTCCCAGAGTGCTCATGAGCGCTACACCCATGCTCGCGTCTGCCAGATCTGTCATTATGCCGCCGTGCAAAGTTCCCATCGGATTGTGGAATTTCGAATCGACTTTCATCGACAGAACTGCCTTTCCTTCATTTGCCTCCAGAAGCTTCATCCCGAGCGTTTTCATAATCGGCGGGAGTCGTTCTTGATTCTCGAGGGATGCCTTTAGTTTATTGCGGAGCGACATTATGCTGTATCTTTCCTTCCTAGTATTGTGGCATTTTTGTGGTGTCGAATTTAGCTTTTCTTCTAAATCTGATTGGGAATCACCGGATTTGTTTCTATCCACTAGGGAATTTGAAACAGAGTAAGGGGAAAGTGAAGGAAGGAACGAGGATAAGTTCCGGATGCACTTTCGTTATTCATAGAAAAAGAGGTAGGGAGGGGACCTAGATCCCCTTAGCTTGGATGTTCGTTCGAATCTAGGACGCAGCGAGACCTGAAGCGCTCGATGCGATTCCAGAGATAGAAGCTATGGACGAGATGCTGCCGTCGGAAAAAACCCGGAATCCAGTGATGGAGGCGCCATTGCGCAGATACAAGAATTCACTCTTGTGTGAGAAGGCCATGTCGAGCGCCGGGATGGCGGTGTGAGCTGCGACCGAGCTGAACAGGGTCAATCCGCCCTTACTTGAAACTTTGAAGGTCGAAAGAGTCCCACCGTGAGCGTTCGCTGTGTATGCGAAGTGACCGTTGACCAAAAGCCAGCAGGGCGCACTACCGAAAGTGGGGATGGCTCCGCTGATGATTCTCAACTGTCCCTGACTTGAAACGAAGTACGAAGACACAGTGTTGGATGCTGCTTCAGAAACGATCAATTCGCCGCTGTTGTCAAAGGCAAATCCGTACGGCCCTGACCCGGCAGAGGCTTGCGGTTTGGGCACGCTTGCAACTCCATGATTATCGACTGTATAGGTATCAATCATGTTCGAGGCTTTTTCCGTGACGACGAGCACATTTCCATGATTGTTGAAACCAATCTGTTCCGGAGATGGAGTAGCAGCTCCGCTCAGTGGCTCGTTCGATCCCGCTATGAATGTCAGAACTCCGGCATTGCTCAGCTTGAATCCTGCGATGCTTCCAGTACCCCCGGCGTTGAGCACGTACACAAGGTTTCCATATGCCGCCAAGCTGATCGGACCCGTTCCCTGCGAGCTCGCCTTGCTTGCAAATGTCAATGCTGTACCTTGCACTTTGAATACCGAAATTTCATTGCTCCCCGCATCCACAGTCAATAACCAGTGGCCGTTCGAGGTAAGCAAGATCGCGCTCTGACTTCCCAGACCTGCGCCGGTTCCCAGACCATTTGTTGAAACTGGCCCCAGGGAAGAAAGGGATCCGTCAGAAGCTCTTGCGTACACCCAGACGTTGTTGCCCGACGCCGAATTATCAATGATGTAGACAGCTCCAACTGATCCGCTAAAGGCAGCTGCGGAGACATTGATGGACGTCAAGATAGCTAGTATTGCAGCCAGTGAAAGAAGAGAAAGGACTGTTGTAGACACACCTATTTTCTTGTTATCCGTACCGAGATTGGTTCTCATGAACCGAGCAGGGTCAGGTGGAAGTTATTTATCCAAACTTCGATCTCTGTTCCAAATCTCTTCGGGATTTGGTGCAGATCTTTTCTTAGCGATGGTGAATAAAGAGAACAATCCGGGAAGAAAACTTTTACGAGTTCTATTCGAGGACCTTCAAATCCGACTGCTTCGCCGAGAATTTTACCTTCGCATGAGCTCCGTCGCAGTAGGGCTTGTTCGCGGAAGCACCGCACCGGCACATCGCCGTGAACACTTTTCCGTCGAGAAAGATCAGATTTGGTCCGTTCTCCATAGATTTGATATCAATTTTAGGCATATTTGGTAACCACTTTACCTTGTCCAGCTAGTGTAGAAAGGTAAGCATTTAAGCCCGAGCTTTCCTTAAGGTAATCAGGTTACATGGCAGCGAGGCTGAAGACCAGGGTCAGGGCGAAAAAGGGATCCCCTTTCGATCGGACCGGCCAGGAAAAAGACGAAGAGGAAATCGTAGACAGCGCGAGCTGCCCCATGGTGGGAACGATCCGGACGATGGTGTCTGAATCGCGCCTGATCGTCGTCAGACACCTTTTGGATGGTCCCAAGGGGTTCAATGAGCTCATGCGCATTTCTGGGATAAACTCGAAAACGCTCTCGATCACCCTGAAGTTTCTGGAAGACCGAGGAGTGGTCGTGAGGCGGATCGTGAGCACGCGCCCCTTCAACGTCCAGTACTCCCTTTCGCAATCAGGGGAAGACCTGAAACCGGTGCTCAATGCCCTGGGCGAATGGGGGACAAAGTGGTTGCCCGAACTGCGGGAAAATCCCATACATTCCGGATAATCGTCGAGAGCTTTAAAGTTGAAACGAGATTCTGATTTTCTCTAGGAGAGATCCTAAACGGCTGAAAAAAGATTCTCTGAGAAAACTGTCCTGGTAACCGGCGGATCAAGAGGGATAGGGAGAGCCTGCGCGCTCGCCTTTGCTGAGAACGGCGCGGATGTTGCGATTAATTATGTCCGAAACGAGAACGAGGCAAAGCAAGTGGTACAGAGCGCCATGGGCCTCGGCGTCCAGTCTCATGCTTTTAGGGCGGATACCTCGAAATCCAAGGAAGTGAATGACATGGTCCAGGATGTGGTCTCCCAGTTCGGGAAGATCGACATCCTGGTGAACAACGCGGGGGTACTGACCCGGACTCCCTTCCTCCAGCTCAGCGAAGCGGACTGGGATTGGATCATGGACGTTGACCTGAAGGGCTACTTCCTCGTCGGCCAGGCGGTGGCGCGGCACATGGTAAGTGAAAAAATTCGGGGTAATATCGTGAACATTTCAAGCAACAACCAAGAGCGAGTTGCCCAAAACGTCGCGCACTATAATGTCGCCAAAGCTGGAGTCGCAATGCTTACCAAAAGCATGGCGCTCGAACTCGCGCCCTACGGGATACGAGTGAACAATGTGGCGCCTGGATTAACAGAGACCGACATCAACAGGAAGGACATTGCAAATCCGGAGTGGAGGGAGGGGAGGATGGCGCGGATCCCCCTGAAGATCATTGCGACTCCCGAAGATGTTACTGGGGCGGTACTCTTTCTTGCTTCTGAGGACGCGAAATTATCCACGGGCACCACGATCTGGACGGATGCCGGTGGTATGGTTAGCTGAAAAGAGGCCAAAAGCTCCATCTAGACTTGCGTAGACCTATAGGTAGTAGCAGAGAAAAAAAGTACTTTTTCTTTATGAAACAATGACTGGAAGTATTTGAACGATGCGGAAATAACCCGTCCCAAAGCCCGATCCCAGACTTCTCCTCAAGGTCAAACTGATCACAATCGAAGAGAATGAGGTCAGGTGGAGTGAGGAAATCGACGAAACCCTTTACAACGCGTAACTTCGGCGCAGAATCAAAAGAGCTGATCGTATTTCTGATGATATCCGCAATCCTTCTCCAACATCGCGCATCAGAGTAGTAGAGCAGTTCGTGCTTCTGCAGGATGAAATCGCTGCGTGCGACGGGAGGGTGCTTTATTGGAGGCATTCATTTCTTGATTACGCGGACCGCATTCTTTCGGGCGATTTTCTCGAGTTCTTCATCAAAACTGAAGAGCGGCAACTCGAGTCTCTTTGCTACCGAGAGGATCAGATAGTCGTTGTAATTGTGGTAATTTCTCAGATGGGTGACAAAACGAATGTCATCCGCAGTACATCCGCAGAAAACACTCTTTTCATTCGTCAGATATTCTTCAATCTTGATTTTTGCTTTTGAAAGCTCTATTGCTCTTGACTCGAAGAACCACATGAGTTCATGAAATACAATATCGGGTAGACACCATTTTTCAAGCGAATTGAGTCTATCTGAAGCTTGTTCGTGAAACTCGCTGTCTTCGAAGGTGTCAAAAATCAGCACATTTGTATCTATTACTGCACTCAACTCTCAGATTGTCCACTCGCGATATCAGCTTCGATTTTTTCCACGGTTAGTTTTTCGCCGAGCTTCCAAGTCTTTCTCTTACCTCTTTTTGGTGGCTTGAGTCTCACTACCGCTTCCGATTCATCAT
>JAPCJV010000226.1 GCA_027886785.1 Nitrososphaerota archaeon
AATTTGATCCGGAAAAACCGTACGATTTCTCCAAAGAACTTTTTCCGAAATTGCTCAAGAAAGGGGATCCGATGTTTGCCCTCCCCCTGGATGGCTACTGGTGCGACGTCGGGTTGCCCTCTCAGTACATTACAGCTCATCACGATATTCTCTCGGGAAAAACAGGAATCGAGATTCCTGGAAAAAGATTGCCTAACAATATTTGGATTGAGGATGGGGCTGAAATTCATTCTGGCGCGCAATTGATAGGTCCCTGTCTCATAGGGACTCGCTCGTCAGTAGGCAAAGATGCTTCAGTGGGTCCTTTGAGTTGTGTTGGATCCAATGTTTCCATTGAAGCGAGCGCGGTAGTTGCTCGCTCGGTGATCTACGATTTTGCATACATAGGAAGAGGAGCCGAAACAAAAGGTTGTGTGATCGGGAAAAGCTCTGTCTTGAGACCCAGGGCGAGAGTTTTCGAAGAGGCGATAATTGGAGACGGTACTCAGCTCGGAACTGGAACAGAAGTCGCCCAGAAAGTGAGAATCTGGCCCGACAAGAGCATCGAGAGCGGTGCAGTCGTACGAGAGAACTTAGTCTGGGGTCTTGCCTGGCAGAGAAATATTTTCGGGAGCCGAGGAATAATTGGAATTTCCAATGTCGAAATTACTCCAGAAATAACTGCAAAATTGGGCGCGGCTTTCGGGACTTTTGCCGGATCAAAAGGGAAGGTAGTAGTCGCGCGGGATACGCTTCGTTCCTCGCGCATGCTCAAAAGATCTTTTATCGCAGGTCTTTTGTCTACTGGAAATACTGTTTTCAATTTACGCGCCGCACCCCTACCTCTCACTAGGCTCTCGATCGTATCCAACCGTTTGGACGGCGGTGTATATTTCGGTGCAAACCCGAATGAACCCGACTATTCGATCCTTCAATTTCTAGATGCAAGCGGGTTCAACATTAGTTCAGAAATTCAGAGGAAAATTGAGAGCATTCTCTTCAAGGAAGAAATTCACAGGTCGTCCTATGAAGAATTATCCGATATTTTCTATCTCCCGCAGAGCAGCGATTCCTACGAGGAAGTGGTCCTGAGTATTATCGATTCGAAGCCGATTGCGAACTCCAGACCGCGGATCGTCGTGGACTGCGCTCTCGGGCCCGCTTCTGTCACGGCACCTCAGATTCTCTCGAAATTGGGATGCGAGGTCGTCAGCCTGAATGCGAGTACGGGTACATACACAACCACGCTTTCCGTGTCGAGTAGCCCTTCCAATCTGAAGGACATTGTAACAGCCGTCGGAGCGGTTGCCGGTTTCAGATTTGCGGGCGCGGGAGACACCGTTCGGATCGTCGATGAAACCGGCGAAATGTTGAGCGGCGATGAAGCTCTGACGTTGATGACTGAAATCATGCTGCGCTTACATCCGGGAGCTGTTGCGGTACCTGTTAGTTCTTCGAGACTAATCGAGAGCCTCGCAGAAAAAAATGGGCACGTGGTACACCGATTGAAAACAGAGCCTCGAGCGTTGATGGAGGCAGTAGGGTCAGGGCGAGCGAGTTTTGCCGGTAATGACGCGGGCGAATTTATCGTGTCTAAAGAATTGCCGTTTCCTGATGGACTGTTAGCCGCGGGAAAAATAGTCGAATTTCTCTCGAGTACGGGCATACGAATCAATGAATTGAAGCGCCGGATCTATCAGCCCACTCTTGCGAGGGGTGTGGTACTAGTTCCGTGGAATGAGAGGGGTCGGATTATGCGAAGACTTGCAATGGACTTTGGAGAAAAACGAGTGGAGAGCTTAGAAGGGATCAAGTTCTTGGTGGACGAAGGCTGGGTGTTCATCAATCCCAGCATGGACGAGCCTGTTTTTGATATTGTAGCTGAATCCTCGGACATTCAATCTGCCTCTTCGATTCTTAAAGAGTTTCAAAATAAAGTCTCAGACATTGTGACGGGATCTGATTCAGGCGCGTAGACCACCGTTCGGTACAATATTTATTCAGACTCCGATTTTGGCAATTTTTCCTCGCAAAGGGAGCTATCTTTCCGAATTTGGAAGCTGATGAGGCAAAAAAACATCTCAGGATTTTGATGCTTTCCTGGGAATATCCTCCTCGAATAGTGGGAGGAATTTCCAGAGTTGTAGAAGGGCTATCCCGCTCTTTAACGGAGCAGGGTCATGAAGTACACGTCATCACCAACGAGATGCCCGGTTCACTCCTTGAAGAGAGCGACAGAGGAGTTTTCGTACACAGAGTTCGAATCGAGACACCCACTCCCACATTCCATACGTGGGTAATGATGATGAATCATTATTTTTCCAAAAGAGCTGGAAGACTTGCCAAAGAAACCGGAAAGTTCGACATAGTTCACGTGCATGATTGGCTCGTACTCCCCAGTGGAGCGGAGTTCAAGACGTTTCTAGGCACGAGCCTGGTGTCTACTTTACATTCACTCGAGTTCAGGAGAAGCAGTGGGATCAGCACCCCGGAGAGCAAGATGGTCGATAGTCTAGAGTGGTGGATTACGTATGAATCAGCGATCGTAATTGTATGTAGCACGTCGATGAAGTATGATTCCAGAAAACAGTTTCAGCTCCCAGAGGACAAAATAAGGGTCATACCGATCGGAATCGACTCGAATAAATTCGAGGGGCTTCAACCTAACAGGCATTTGGTCAGAGAAAGACACGGGGTCAACCCAGGCGAAAAAGTGATTCTGTTTGTAGGTAGGTTAACAGAGCAAAAAGGGTGCGAATTTCTAATTCGAGCTATTCCCTTTGTCGCACGATTCTCTGAAGTAAGACTGCTTATCGTAGGCGATGGATATCTAAGGGGGGAGCTCGAGTTAATCGCAGCTAAATCGGGAGCAGCGGGGAAAATTACTTTTGTCGGATATCTGAATGACCATGACTTGAGCGAACTCTTGCTTTCTTCCGATGTGATGGTGATTCCTTCCATATACGAGCCATTTGGTGTGGTTGCCCTCGAAGCGATGGCTGCGAATTTGCCCATAGTTGCGAGCAATATCGATGGTCTCGCTGAGATCATCCGCCACGAAGAGAACGGCATTCTTGTATTTCCCAAAGACAGTTCGTCGATTGCTTGGGGAATCTCGCGGATCCTGTCAGATCCAAAAAATACGCAAAGACTCATAGATAATGCAAGAAAGGATGTAGAGGTTAGATTTTCCTGGGATTCGGTTTCAAAACAAACAGTCCAAGCTTATCGCGACGCTTTGAAAAGTGTGATTTTCTGACTATCCGAAAAATCATGCATTTGGTTAATATCCTAGTACGAACACACAGCTTAATGTCGTAAGGAGATCCAGTTAATTTTGAGTGAGGAAATTATGACAATGCTTTCCAACATGGGAGCATTGGATCAGGAAAAAGCGGTCAGCACAAAAATTCTGAATAATTCGGAGCGATTAAAGAATCTCCTCCTCGAGGACGATATCAAAAATTTGGAAGACAAAGGCTACGTGGTGCGAGTGGACGATAAGCTTTACCTGACGCAGTCCGGTTTGGTCCGCGCTCTTTCCAATTTCAGCTAGAATTTTCTAAAGGTTCGGAGGTGGAACAGCGAACTCCTCGATGGGGTTCGAAAGGATTATTCGATCTCTGGGTTCCAAGTGCATTCTTTCTCTCCATCTGGCTGAGACCACTATGTTTGGAGTTTTCACTCGCACCGACTGATTGGTCTGTTCTCCCAGAGGTTCGGTACGCTTTATCAAAAGCTTGTCTTCGAAGATCTTCTTGTTTCCAGAATCGGATTTTTCGGTTAAAGTTCTGACCTGAATAATCCCATCTGAAGCGCTGGCCATTTGCAGAATAGATCTTTCAGCACTCAGGGCAACGAAAAGAGTTCGCAGAATGCCATATGTGTCCTTAGCGTCCCGTGCAAACAATTCGATTCTTTTCACTGGCGGAAGATCGTCGTCCGCTTCGGTGATCGTTGATACGATACCTCGCGGAAAGATCACTTTGTTGGAGTCTACTGTTGGAAGAAGCTCGGAAAATTGAATAGTTCTCTTAGCTATAGGTGAATCGTCAAATACACTCGGAGAATGAGTAGAATAAGAATCGTCTTTATTTTGTGAGTGATTTATATCTGCTCGCAAGTCACAACTTTCGACTGCATAGATTAAGGTTATGGATTCTATATCAAAAGTGGAAATCTAAATCCAGCTTCATTCATTTGGGCAGATTCGGAGATCATGATGAAGGGAAGTGCAGAATTGTGTTTCAAACAAATAATCTTTCATCTTCCAGATCTTTTCCAAGCGATCGGCTTTGCAGTTATCCCTCCCAGTCGAATTGCTTCATTTTTGATGTTCCGCACTAACTCGGAAGTTTCTTTCGAGCTGTAC
>JAPCJV010000227.1 GCA_027886785.1 Nitrososphaerota archaeon
TATCTCGTAAATTCGAGCATCGTCGCGTTCGCTTCTGTCGCGGGAATATTGCTGATCTCGATCCCCGCGGGCTATGCGATCTCGAAAAAATCGAGACTGACCACCATCCTGTTTTACATATTCCTGGCGATGATCGCTATCCCCGCGCCGGCACTTTTGATACCCCAGCTTCTTCTGATCAGAGACCTCGGGTTATACAATAGCTACATAGGTCTCATACTACCGTACATTGCTTTCAATATCCCGTTCTCGATCGTGCTTTCGCGGGCTTTCTTCAGGTCTTTTCCAAAAGAATTGGAGGAGGCGGCCAGAATGGATGGGCTGTCGGATGTTGGGATCCTGTTGAGGATTGTACTCCCGCTTTCCTCCATCATTGTGGTTGTCCTTGCCATCGTGAATTTTCCAAACATATGGAACGAATTATTGTACGCTATAGTGATCGTTCCTTCTGATACCGCAAAGACCGTCCAGCCAGGGCTGCTCCTCTTCAACTCCACATTCCTAGTGTCTTGGCAGAATATTTTTGCGGGGCTGGTACTCACTTCGCTTCCCATGATTATTTTCTACATCATTTTCCAGAGGTACATCGTGAAAGCCGTCTTCGTGGGTGCGATCAAAGGTTAGAATTCGATAATTGCCTAGTTTTTAAAAGAAACTTAACTCAATAATTTAACGACGGCAAAGATCTGTTGAAGCGGGGCGTTTACTGAATGGTAGTGACTATCGTCGACCTCCAGAAGCAAAGTTGGACGATGGAGGAGGGGAAGATAGTATGCTGGATCAGAAAGGAAGGGGAAAGGGTGGAAAAGGGCGAAGACCTCCTGGAGATTGAAACCGAAAAGGCAACTGCCTCCATCGAATCTCCTGGCAAAGGACTGGTCAGAAAGATCCTAGCTGGCGAAGGCGAGACTGTCAACGTGGGATCAGTTCTAGCAATTATTGCAGAAGCTGATGAAGATATTTCCCCAGCTCTTCAACGAATCCGTTTTCCCAACGCAACCCAACCGGATTCAAAAGCCACTGTTGTTTTGCCCCCGGAAACAAGACAGGTCACGCAAGAAGTAACTGCTGATCTATCGAAAATCTCACCGCGTGCCAAAAAACTCGCTCAAAAATTGGGCGTGGATCTTTCTGGCGTAAAGGGCACCGGGCCGCTGGGAAGTGTCGTGGAATCAGACGTCCGGAACGCCGGGAAAGGATCTCTTCTGTTGACAGTGATTTCGACCATCCCACTCACTGGTGTTCGCAAGATCATTGCAGATAGGATGATGTCCAGCCTAGCGACGAAGGCGCAAGTAACTATCACCACGGAGGTGGACATGACCGAAGTGAAGCAGCTTCGCGGAAAAATAAGTTATGACGCCATTGTTTGCAAAGCAGTTGCTGTCTCGTTAAAATCCCATCCGATCCTCAATTCGCTAACCATTGAAGATGAAATACAGGTAATCCAAGAAATAAACGTGGGCGTGGCTGTTTCTACTGATTCTGGACTGGTAGTGCCTGTAATCAAATCTGTAGATCTATTGGATCTGCAGGAAATAAACGAGAAACTCGAAGATCTGGTTAAAGCGGCCAGAGAAGGATCGCTCAGGCTCGAGGACGTTTCCGACGGAACTTTCACGCTCACCAATCTGGGAATTTATGGGATTGATGTCAATACGGCGATCATAAATCCACCCCAAAACGCGATCCTTTCCTTTGGGCGCATAGCGGAAAAGCCGGTCGTTCTAAATTCCAAAATTGAAATTCGCAGCGTTGCGACCATGGGGCTCACTTTTGATCACCGCGCGATCGACGGCGCGCCCGCTGCAAAGTACTTGCAGGACGTGAAGAATGTATTAGAGAAGCCGTCTTCTTTATTTGCCTAAGCTGAGCGCCACGTACTTTTGACCACCCAGACCGGCTCTTCGGGGTTGAAGTACCCCTCAGCGCTTGTGCGGTGATCTTCGAGCAGCTTTTCATCTATGTCTATTCCCAGCCCGGGCTTGGTAGGCAGTGCCGAATGCCCGTCTTCGATCTTGGGCTGATTTTTCACGAGGTTTTTCTTCCACAGGGGCATGAAATCGTAAAACGATTCTTGAATGAGAAAGTTCGGGATTACCGCGTCCAGTTGCAAGGTAGCGGCATTTTGGATGGGTCCGAAGGCATTGTGGAATGCTATTTCCACCCCATAGGCCTCCGCAATCGCAGCAACCTTGCGCGCGCCGGTTATTCCTCCAATGTTCAGAAGATCCGGCTGCAAGAAATCCACCAGGTTTTCTGAAAGAAGAGACAGGACCTGGCGTGAGTTAATCAAGCGCTCTCCCAGGGCAATTCGTACGTCGGTCGACCTCCTGTATTTTCTGAGCCCCTCCACATTATCCGGATGAATCGGTTCCTCCATGAAAAGTGGATCCAGCTCTCGCATTTTCTTTGCAATCCAGATTGCGGAATTCGGATTGAACCTTCCGTGGTGCTCGATCATGAGCTCTACCTTGCCTTCTGTCGAATCTTTCACGGATTTCACCCTGTCATACGCCGCCTGCAACCCATCTTCATCGATCCAGTCGTAATAGTTTGCAAAGGGATCGAACTTTAGGGCAGAGTAGAGTTTTGATATTTCTTTCGCACGCTCACCAAATTGAGAAGGAGTAAGGCAACCCTCATACCACCCGTTGGAGTAGAGACGGATCTTGTCACGGGTGGTGCCTCCCAGCAAATCGCGTATAGGCGCTCCGTGACTTTTTCCAATAATATCCCAACAAGCAATGTCGAAGGCGCTGAGGGCGGTTGTGGATTCAAACGCGGAGGCAAGGTAAAAATCGTGTTTGTACCACTCATGTGAATTTGCCTCCACATTGAAGGGGTCTTTCCCGCTGTACACCCTAGCCACTTCATACAGGGACTCCACCACAGACTTTACTCGAAGCGTGGGAACGGATTCTCCCCAGCCAATTTCACCGTTAGAAGTCGTTAACTTCAGTACGATCTCGTTCCCAGCCCAGGGCATATCACTAGCCGTGGATCGATCGCCGAGCTGGAAAATTTCAATGTTGGAGATTTTCATGCAGGTTCACACGCATTTTTGACAAAATACTATCTGGGGAGATCTGGTAGGTAATTGATTTTTTAGCTGGTATTTATTCGAGGAACATGCATGGTCTCGATTTCTGAAGAGCTCGCCTTGTTCGCAAGGGATCTCCAGTTTTCGGAAATCCCTGAAAAAGTGATCGAGGCCGCCAAGCTGCATATTCTGGATGCGTTGGGAATCGCGTTCCCGTCCTCAGCGCTTCTAACGACGAAACTCGCTACGAGAACTCTACACAAGCTGGGTGGAGAAATGGAGAGTACTATCTTGATCTATGGAGTGAAGACCTCGCTCCCCGCGGCGACGACTGCCAATGGACTGTTGATGGAGGCAACGGAGTTTGATGACCTGAGTGAAAGAGCCCTCCTGCACCCTACAGCTGCCATTCTCCCGGCAGTCCTCGGAATTGGGGAGCTGATGAATTCCTCCGGAAAGGAGTTGCTCTCCGCCTACGTTGCGGGGGTGGAAGTGATGATTCGCCTAGGCGCGGCCGCAAGAGGGAAATTTCACCAAAGAGGGATCCAGCCGACATCTGTGTGCGGAGTTGTTGCAGCTGCCCTCGCAGCGAGCAAACTTTTGGGGTTGGAGGAAAAACAATTCGCAAATACCCTCGGAATCAGCGTGAATTTTGCATTTGGCTCGTCGCTTACGGTGAGGGTGGGCCCCTACGCGACCGCAGTCGATCCCGGAAGAGCCGCGGAATCTGGAGTACTTGCCGCGTACCTCGCGAGGGAAGGTCTGGAGGCCCTCGCGGACACTCCGATCGAAGGAAGGTTCGGCCTTCTCGAAACGTACGCTGGGCCCGGGAATTACGATCTTAATCTGGTGACCAAAGACCTTGGCACGGTCTGGGAAATCAGGAATACCTTCATCAAGCGCTATCCGCTGGGCTATGATTTTACGCGGTTCATTGATGCCGCCCTAACTCTTCGAGAGAAGATCGGTTCCGATGTTGAAAATATTGCGGAAATAGCATATGGAGACACATCAGATCGGATTCCCGTTTTTTCAGAGCCAGCGGCCGAGAAAAGAATTCCTAAAACCATGTATGATGCCAAGACCAGCCGCTATTTCGTCATCGCAGCGGCGATCGTAACCGGGAAAATAACAATAGAGACGTTCACCGCTACAACAATCAGAGACCACTCCCGGATTCTGCACCTTGCTGCAAAAACGAAGTACGTCGTGGATGGGAAGAGTCAGTGGGTCGAGGTAAAAATGAAAGACGGGAGATCTTTTAGATCGGTGCAGGA
>JAPCJV010000228.1 GCA_027886785.1 Nitrososphaerota archaeon
AAATTCGAAACCAAATACTTTCTCCTCGACGGAATGAATGGCAAGCTCGCCGAGGTCACGGATCGGTTGAGCACGAGGAGCGGCGTGGAGAAACTATTGTCCTTAAGTGAAGACCAGGTGGAAATTCTGAAAGCGCTCTTTCCAGATAAAGACTTGACCCTGATCGAAATTGCGGGTGCGGCAAACAAAGAAAGCGAGGAAACGCGTAGGTTCCTCAGGGGACTAGAGGACCGGCGTTTGGTGCGTTCCACGAAGCTCGGCAGGGCCAAAGGATACCGGCGCCTTCTGGACATCCCTAAGATCGAGCTCGTCAGCCAACCCCTATTACGGTTGAACGAGCTGAATCCCTCCGATGGGTTCAAACTTTCTAAGTTAAAGATCAAGGAGGAACAGGTGAGGGATGTGGTCAAGGGGTTGTGGGAGGGTGCGGACGTGGATAGTTTCCGGCAGATCTACTATCCGGTGTACGTGGCGGAAATCATCTTGAACGGCAGGACGCGCCACGTGTGGCTCGACGGTCGGACCGGTCAGGAAATAGAGCTCTGAAAAAATTTGACGAGATCGTTTAGGGCGAAAAGATAGGAAAAAATACTTGGTTATTTTTCCACATTCAACATCGAACGTGAAATCTAATTCTGGGAGCCCGTTATGCGAAGATCACTCGAAGGAGAACTCTCACGTTCGATCCTTAGACTAACATATCCGATCTAATCTTACCAAGCCTTTGAGCGTAGCTTTTCAGGTCATCATTATCATACTTGATTCTAAAACGGGTTACATCTCCCCCACGCCCTCTCTCGCCGGCAAAAGTTTTAGCTTCCACGAGTCCGCTCGAGAATAGTTCCCTTATGATAGGGCTTGACCCCACCTGTCCGCTAGTTTTGCCATATAAACTGGATGTTGCGATCCCAGTATTCTTAGCGAGGTCTCCCAGGGTGCGCCATCCGGAAGACTCCGGATTGATATTCCTCACAAAATTATCCTCAACAAAAGCATCAATTAGGCAGTTGAATAGATCTCTCGTTTTGGCCTCCACGAAAGTCGGTGATACGATCAGGGATTCTAGTTCATGATTCAACATTTCGCATTTTTTGACGTCGATCTTGGCTCCCAGTGTACGAAAAATTTCAAGGGCTGCTCGGTTGTTTCTGCTTGCTTCACTTGCATCACCTGATTTCAAGTAAGTAGAGGCCAGCTCGTATTCTGTTCTCGCTAGCTCAAATAACCACCCATTTTTTCTCCAAAGCGCTACACTCTTTTGCAATGACTCTAAGGCACTTTTGAAATCCATCTGGTTAGAAAGAAGCTCGCCTTCGGCTCTGTAAAGGTAGGCGTACGCCCATTCTTCGTCGATCTGCGTTATTGTATCTCTCATTTCCTGCAAATGCAGTTGCGCCTCTTGGAGAGTGCTTTTCTTCTTGATATCAAGATAGGCTATCATCGAGAGAATTTCTGCATGACGCAAGGATGTGAAAATGGTAAGGCTCTTGCTCTTCGATAAGTTGTATCCTTCTTCAAGATGAGATGAAGCTCTAGCAAGATCTCCAGTTTCTATATACAATCTACACAGATCAACATACGAAGTTTGTGCAAACAAGGGCGATATGAATCCGCCCTTAGAGGAGATCCTTAGACATTCCTCGGCTTTTTGAACATCTCCAGTGTACAACAGGAGCCGACCTCGGAAGAGATTTGACATGAAGTAAAGAGTGGGATTTTCGGGAAACCTCCGGAGTGACTCGTTAAGCTCGTCAATTATGGTTTCAGCTTTTTGCCACTCCCCCAACGAAATGTAGTCTTCGCAGATCAAACCCTTGTAATAGAAAACAAGATCGAAGTAACCCGCTTTTGCCGCATATTCTTCTCCTTCGATCAGAAGATCTAGAGATCTTGCAGTTGGCCCCTTGGTATGATTCCATGCAACTGCGCGGTGGAACTGCGCGTAAATGATTTGACGGACGTCGCCAGTTTTGAGCTGGAATTCAAGACCCTTTTCTGCTTCCCGAATCAAGTTTAATTTATCTTGTATCGGAGCAATTTCGATTTGCCCGGTGTTCAAAATTGCGAGTGTCTTTTCATCGCCTAAATAATTGGCAATTTGCTCGGCTTTTCTAAACCATTCAAGAGCCATTAATCCCTCGCCAGCCCACAGGAAAAGTAGGGCACCTAAACCAATGTTATATGCTAACTCAGGACTAGGAGGTTCATCCGCGAGCAGGATAGCTACACGGTTTGAAGCATCGAATGCTTTTTCTCTGTCGTGTCCAGCCAAGAAATAAATCTCGACAAGTCTAGCGAGAAGTCCTGCGGCGAACTTTTTTTGACCCAATTTCTCAAATATTGCAACGGCCTCTTCCAGATATGTTGCACCGGACTCTCCACCCTTGAATCGGTATGTCTCTTCTCCGAGTTGCGTCAGAAGTCTACCTTTCAGAATAACATGTTCGATTGCGTCGTCGTTGCCTAGCAATCCAAGAGCCCTCGCGTAATGCTTCGCAGCTTCTTCGTGCGCGTAGAGACTGCTCGCCCGGTCGCCAGCTTTCATGGAGTACTCTAGGGCTTTTTGTTGGATCCCGGCTTCGACAAAATGATTTGCAAGTTCTGCCGCTACCTCTCCCATCGAATTTGAGTATACTTCCTCAAGTACAAGCGCGACACCCTTGTGGATTTCTTTCAGTTTCATTTCTGGAATTTCTGAATACAAGACGTCATGGACCCATTCGTCACTGAAGCTGAAAAATTGCTCTTCTTCCTTGTTCGGACCAAGCTTTGTTTTCATTTCGAGAAGACCGGAGCTCAGTCCCACGTTGAGCAATAATCTGAGATGCTCTTCCTCCTGGATCTTTGAAACTCTTTTCAAAATATGGAAGTTGAAAGTCTCGCCAATGACGGCGGCTACCCTGAGAGCTTCCCTAGTTCGACCATCCAGCCGGTCGAGCCGCTGCCTGACAACACCGATTATTGTCGGTGGAATATCGATTTCGGAGATTGGCTTTCTATCCCACTGACCCCTTTCATTCAGGAAAATATCTTTCTTCTCAAACAAAGACCTCAAAACTTCTTGAATGAATAATGGATTGCCACCAGTCTTGGAATGGATGAGATCCTTGAATTCCCCAGAAACGTCGCTCCTCCCCGAAGCCCGTTCCAGTAATTGTTCGACTCTTACTTCATCGAACCTATCCAAGCGAATTACTTCGGATATTCTCTCTTTTTGAATCTCCTCTAGAAATTTCGCTACGGTTTGAGCGCTATCCATCTTCGCCTCGAATCCTCTGCATGCAGCTATCAGAAGAATTGGCTTCTCTCTTAGGGCGTTAATCTGGACATAGCGAAAAAGCTGAATAGTCGCTGGATCGGCCCACTGGAGGTCGTCGAAAAAAAGAACCAGTGGAGATTCGTCTGCGAGGCGGATAAAGAACCGAATAATGGATTGAAAAAACAAAAATCTCTGTCGGACATCCTCTTCGGAAGTTGGATTCGCTTCTGGAGCTGAAGGTTTGACCCCAGAGCTCTCGGCAAGCTCCGGAATTAGCTTCACTATTTGTTCCACATCGATACTGCAAACCTTGAAGAAGAGCTGGACGGAGGCTTGGTTTATGAACTCCTGCGGCAATTGAATCCAAGGTGAATATGCTCCTAGATTCTCAGCTCTTGAACACTTTGCAGATAGCCATCGGAAGTTCTTTTGAATCGCAAGATTTCGAAACTCCATCGCCAGCCTAGTTTTTCCGATTCCAGCCTCTCCGAGAAATAGCACTAGTGCTCCACGAGATTTCTCTTTCGTATTCTCTAACCGTTTCTTGAGAATCTGAAATTCACTGACTCTATCCGTGAATGGAAGATCTTGAATCGGAAAGATCGTACCAGACTGGGGCTGAGTTATTTCCATATTTTCCAAGTGCCTATGTCAAAATCCGCACTACGAACTCTCGTTCCTGTAAGTAGTGCAATCTAGTCCAAGTCGGGATATGGGTCCGACTTAAGTCTGTGCCTTGACCCGCTCGGTTAACGCCAAAAATGATATTTTTGGGAGTGAGGATCGGTCTTATCCCTTTAGAGCTCTGCTTTTGTGGAAAAACAGTCTAGTATTTTTCTCCAAACCATTTAACGTCATGCAACAACCCAAAACGGCCAAGGGACGAATTGATAACACTCTCCGAGCTGGATGGATGATCATTTTCACAGCTAGCGTCGCGTTCGCTATCTATGGAATATTCGACATGCTCATCCCTCTATGGGGAGAAGAGTCGTACGACGGAACAACTTACACGCAACTAATCTCGACCCAGCCGAA
>JAPCJV010000229.1 GCA_027886785.1 Nitrososphaerota archaeon
GGGTCCGATAATTGTCTGCTAGAAACTCGGTGCCCTACAACTTTCCATTTGCACTCGCGCCCTTCTCCTTTCTCCATTTACCTGATGCCGGTGTCGATATTCAAGTCCATCACCAATTGCATTCCGCCCTGCACCTCGATATTCTTTGGAAAGACAGATGAACAGCCGATCCATTTGCACGAAGGTGACAATCCAGTAATCGAATAGTTCCCGGATTGCAAGAGCACGGAGTAGTGACCGCTCGGAGAGATTACCGCGCTGTAGTTTCGAGTTTCACAAGAAGTGCTTGAAGCTGTCGTTCCTGCACACACAAAAACGAAATTGAGGCTATAACCAGTGAGGTCCACAGTACACGACTGGTTCTGAAGGCACACTGGTTGCGAGGGGCCCACAGTGACATATCCTGTCACGACTCCGTCAATTATCTGACTTGTAAAGGTCGTTGTCGATGTCTTCACAGAGGACCCTTGTCCCCTAAAAATCATCGCCACCGCCAGTCCCACGCCGAGGAAAACAAAGACTACGATGGAAATTGCAAGAATATCGCTGATGGAAAGTCTAGATCTGAACTTATTGCGCATTTGAGTCATCCTCCTTTAGGGAAAAGAGAGGACTTAATTGCGTGATTTGCGAAGCTCACCGTTGGGACTGAACCAGATCAGCCACATCAGTCCGATCGCGAGTCCCGCAATTGCCAAGGAGACTATAGTAACGATGATGTTTTGAAACAGGTCGAAGCCCTTAGACCAGAACAGCGCGTAAAGCAGGATGAAGACAAGCCACGCAATCACCCCTAGGATAGATCCAATAATTGGACCCATGGGCCCTTCATACTTGGTTGTCGGTTCGTGCACGACGCTCATGCTGGAATTCCACTCCCTACAGATGCGACCATAGATTTCCCGAGTTCCTTTCCAATTTCTTCAAACTTCTTTTCTTCCCCTTCTTTGAGCGTCGCTCCGCTTATTGCTCCACCTTCTCTAGTAGTAGATACCGTCGCGGATTCCCGCGGAGAGAGTACATGGATCCCCAGATTCTTCAATTCCTTTTCAATGTACTTTGCCGCGCTGCCAAAAATTCCTGGAGAAACCTTGGTATCGAATACAAATGCAGTCTTTCCCGATAGATCTACTCCTTTCAGCTTTCCAAGAAATTCTTTCATCGAATCAGATGCACTAAATTTCTCGGTGGGCGCGCCTACACAGATCAGATCGTACTTTTTGAGATGCTCGACGAGAACATCCTTCGCATCCTGACAATCTGTGCGGGCCTCAGATTCCCGGAGGCCCAGTTCTAAAGCCTCTGCGATCCTCTTCGTATTGCCAAATCTCGAATCATAGACGACAACTGCGCTCTTTTGAGCCGGATTCCCATCCACCAACTTTTCTTCGCCTCGGTTAATCCGATCGTGCTTACCTTCTTTTAAGATGCGGACACGATTCCCAAAAGTGAGAACTGTCCCACCTTCAAACTTTTATTAAGAACTACATCTTCGAAATTTCAGTTCCCCCGCCACTTGAACACCCGAACTGCGACGTAAATCATCTCAATTGCAAAGACTGCAACGATCAGCAGGTCAACCAGAGCCTCCGAGACATTATTGTAGATCATTACCTCATTCAGGCCTTCGATTACGTAGAACAAGGGTAAGACAGCAAACAGGGTTATGATCAATGATTAGAGAATGATTTGTTTCTCTCTATTGACGCAACTTTGCGACTTATTCTTTCCTTTGAGTAATTGCTTCAATCTAGTATTTTCTTTTTCAAGCGCGGAAAGAAGACGGTCTTGGTCGATCCTTAATTCTTCTTTCATCACTTGTGCGGACACTTGCAGGAGATCTTGAAGAAGGAGGATACGTCGAGCAGTTGAGATCGAAATTGATGTGTGATCACAGCCCTCCTGGCATCAGATTTGACGTGGACGAGCACTTCTACTACGAAGTCTTCAAGCTCTTCTAATGCTGTCTGTTTTGGGTTCATGGTTGAAGCACGCCAGAATAATTAATGCGAAGAATGTGGGTCAGGTGTTCCTGAACATCAGCAATGACCTCCTTTTACTGCATGCGAGAAATCTGTTGGAATTCTTTTGTTAACCAAGACCGGTGATCCCAATACGCCACAGCTAAGGGCTTCATTTCGAATTGGACCAGACCGATGCTCGCTCCCGCCCTAAACGAAGTTCAACGGGCACATCGATGTCCATTTTTCTTTTTCCTCTTCCATCTTAAGATCCATCTACAATTTCCCACTTGAACCGTTGGCTGAAAAGCGGCCGAATAGCAACTATTTGAGCATTTTCAAAATTGCCCTTTAGAAGACTGATATTCGGTGGAAACAGTCTCCGTGTGTAGCTTGACGCGTGAAACAAATAAAGTGCCTCCGGAACGAAAGGAAGTATAGTGTATTCAATATGCCGGTTGTAGATCAAAAAGAATTGCACAATTTCTCTTTCAAGATTTTTTCCCAGCTCGGTGCATCTAATGAGGAAGCTGAAAGAGTAGCGACCCACCTAGTTACTAACAACTTGATGGGTCACGACTCTCACGGAGTCATCCATATTCCCGGATATGCAGCACAAATCCGGGAGGGCGAGATAACTCCAAGGGCAAAACTGGAAACCGTCCGGCAAACTCCTTCTGCCGCAGTGCTCGACGGAAACTGGGGGTTTGGGCACTTGATCGCCAAGAAAGCGACGGAGCTGGCGATCAACAAGGCAGCTGAACATTCCATCTCGTACGTGGGAGTGAGAAATTGCAACCACATCGGCAGGCTAGGCGAGTACAGCACTATGGCCGCGAAACAAAACATGGTCGGAATTATTTCAGCTAACGATGCGGGTGCAGGTCTCGCCATGGCGCCCTTCGGTGGGATTGCAAAGAGATTGTCGCCCAATCCGATCTCCATAGCCTTTCCGAGGGGCAACGGGGAATTTCCGGTTCTTCTCGACATCTCGAGTACAACAGTTGCCCAAGGAAAGCACGCAGTCGCGCGCAACAGAGGACAGAAAGTGCCTGAAGGCTGGGCGATTGATGCACAGGGACACCATATTACAGATCCCAGGGATTTTTGGGGACCTCCGGAAGGTGCCATTCTTCCCCTAGGGGGAGCTCTCCTCGGTCACAAGGGTTTCGGGCTGGGTTTTGTTCTCGACGTGCTGGATGGTGCCCTAAGCGGAGCTGGCTGCTCCAGAGAGGGAGTAACGAGGCTCGCAAACGGACTGTTCATTTCGGTGATAAAGATAACAGACTTTGTTCCCCTCGAAGAGTTCAAGAAGCAAGTCGACGATCTGATCCATTTTGTGAAGAGCTCGCCGCTTTCCCCAGGATTTTCCGAGATCCTCGTGCCCGGTGAAGCCGAGTACAGGGAATATGCCAAAAGGAGCACCAAAGGGATAATGATCGAGGACCAAACTTGGACGAAAATCCTTGAAACCGCGCGGATGTTAGGAATAGAAAGTCCAATTTGAAAAAGTAGAGATTTCCAAGGAATTCTTGTAGCAGATCCAATTATTCCCAAAACGGGCGCAGCTTGGGATGGGAGTGAAAAAAAAGCTTAGAGAATAAATTATAGTAATGAAAGTTGGAAGGAAGCGACACGCGAAAACTACTTTTGATTGAGAGAATTCTCGAAAATTTCGATTCTGAATTTTGTCCAGTAAATCCTTTTTCAGACATCTCTGAACGGGAAATCTGCTTAGGCACATGAAGCTCTGAAGGGGCAAAGCAGAAATCAAAACTGAGATCAGATAGTCAAGAATCAGTTTGCAATTTCGCTGATCTACCGCTTTTGTCTCCTGCCGGGCCGCCAGCGAACATATACGAGTGGATTGGTCTAATAGCATCATTGCAGTCTTACTTGTTTTTGCGCTCCGGGCTAACTAGAAAAAATATGGAACATGGTTTCTTCGGAGGCTCTTATCTCGTCTATGGATCGTTCTTACTTTTGTTGGCTCTAGCTTTTTCGGGGCTCGCTGATGATATTCCCATGATTCGTAATTGTCTCCTTATGTTATAGGTCGTCAAGCGTAATCGCCGGGTCGAGTGCGTCCAGAGATTCAACATGACCGCAAAAAAAGGACGTGAGCAATCTACTTTCCGCTGTTCTTACTATCGCAATCGTAATTGCGGTTGCGATCGGATCCTCTACCTCACGTCGCTATATCTGAAGACTCAACCCCTCAGACAATAACAGCGAGTACAACCGTTGGTGCGTTCGAAGTCACCACAACGATCACGGTTCCTCTGCCCGTCACCTCATCTCAGGTTGCGATCTCCGCGAATTCTGCATCGACC
>JAPCJV010000023.1 GCA_027886785.1 Nitrososphaerota archaeon
AAGTCACGAGATGTCTTCCGGAAAATTAGGTCATTTATCAAATAGCCTATTCCAATGCAATAAAACGGATAGAGCGGTATCGTGGTGTAAAACCAAATGTAACCTAATACAAATGTGAACCCCAGATACGCAGCGACTCCTAATTGCACCAAGCGAACATCCTTTCTTAGAAAGAGGTACGATAACCCAACCAAGCCTATAATCAATGGAGGGCTTATGCTTCCAACAAAAATCTGAGAGGAGGAGACGGCGGGATTCGTTACAAAGACCAGCAAATCGATGGTGTGCGGTGATAGGATGGAACGCTGGGCATTTTCTGAAAGCAGTTTCAGGAATAGGTCTGGTGCCACAAGAAAGCCATAGAGAAACCATGAGAGAGCTAATGATGCTTAGAGACACCGGTAGAATATAGTCGACGAAGGAAAGATGGTGCTGGAGTTTTCTCTGACTCTTGCCGAATCTGATATAGATCATGAAGAAGATTAAGAAGAGAATTGCCGACAGACCGTAGATCTTTGATAACGCGCAAAGACCAGCGGTGATTGCCGCGAGGTAGATGTATACGATAGACCTTGTAGACTCGAACTTTCTTGCTAGTATTACAGTTAACATTAGAAAAAATGAAACCCCCGAGTCGAGGAATAACATCGATAGCAGGGGCGAGGTCAAAACAAAAGCGATCCAAACTATTACTGCGATCCACGCGACTACCTTTTGTTTTCTTAGTAAGACGAAAATTTGGAGCGTCATCAAACTAGAGAAAATGATTGGTACCGTTCTGGGTGAGAGCCCTAACGAAATGAAGGGGGCAGATAATATTGGAACCAGTGGCGGATGATCTAGCCATGGTTCAACGGTCTGCGAAGATCCAAAAGGAGTTGCAATATCCGTCCTGTTGAATCCTAACTGGGAGTAAAGTTGGTAGAAGGTGGAGGAAGATGCCAAGTGTCCATGCATAATGGAGTACGCTAATTCTAGCATAGACCTTTTCACCAACATAGAATGAAATGGGGGTCTCAATTATGAAATATTGTACTAGAAACAAGACTACGATAATGATGAGGAGCAGAAGCCAAGAATAAAACGACTGAAAATGTGTTATTTTCGCCAAAAATCCAATTCTGGATTTACGCAGCGATGATTTGAGAGTTTCCTAGATCACAAGGAACGTTGTCTCATGTCTTTCAACCGATCTGAAATATCGCATCATGTCTTCCCAACTCGAATAACCTTATCAAAAACCGCAACACTGAACGCATAAATAACAAGTAATTTCCAGAGCGCGAAACACAGGTGTATTGAACATAGGCGACGGAGAAGTGGTGAGTTTCAAGCTCCATAGAGCTGATGGGATAGTTTCGGAACTGCACTATTTACAGAACACAAAACCTAACCTATACGACGAAGCTGAGCGCATTAAGAAAAATCCGTTTTTTGAATCCGGCAAGCCGATGAAAAACTGGATGCTTCATGACATCGACAATTACGATGAAGTCGAGGGTATTTGGGGAGAAAAATGGGGTGGCGAAGGATTAGGGCGTTTAAGAGAGGTATTGATGTGCAGGCCCACTCCCAATGAATTCAGGCCCGAATTTGTCAAAGAATGGCAGTACTACCAACTCGCGGGGCCGGTCAAAGATTTTGAAAAACACCTTACGAGATCGGTAGAGCAATTTGAAACCCTCGTGAAAACCTACAAAGAGAACGGGGTGAAGGTCCATATAATTGATCCACCAGTACCAACAATTGGAATCTACGGGTACCTGAAAAATCTCATCACCCTTGCAGGTGCTGGACTAATCGTTCACGGCGGCGCAATTATCACTCGAGCCGCGCTCGGTCCTTGGCAGCGTGGGAGGGAGGTCCTGTACACGAAAGCGCTATTGGATATTGGAGTCCCGGTCTATCTGTCCTTCAGGGGCAAGGCGGTATGTGAGATTGGAGCAGGAAGGTGGCTGGATGGGAAACGATTCATAATGAATGAAGGCATCGTGGGGAATGAAGAAGGGATCCGCCAGGTCAAACCTCTCTTCGACGAATTTGGGTTCGAACTAGTCCTTTGTCATTCGCCGGGCTGGATAAACAAGATGTTTGATGAAAATACTGGAATCATAGGCACCTGGCACGTGGATTGGTTCCTCCACCCGGTGCAACTGGGGACGGTCCTCCTGTATCCGGATCTGGTAAATTACGGAATGGTGCGATATCTGATGGAAAAAAAGGTGGACGTAATTGAGATACCGTCATCAGAACTCTTTGCTTTGGGAGGAAATGTGGGAATGATTGAAGGAGGCAAAGTGCTCGTTGATCCATCTGCCAAGACTACGATTAAGGAATTGGAAAAGAGAGGAGTGGACTGTATCGAAGTAGATTTTTCAGAGGGCGCCAACGCTGGCTACGGCATGCATTGCGCGGTGCTTGATCTCATAAGGGATCAGCCTTCTCCCACTCTTGAGGAACTAAAACGATAGAAAAGGTTCGAGCAATTCGAAGGACAGCTCGGTTAGACCTCACCAAAAGAGACCGAAATATTAGTTTCAGCTCAAGTACGTGAGGAAGTCCTGTTCAGAGACGGCTGATATCCTAGCCCGGTTTCGAAGAATCTTCAAGTACTGTTGAACATCGGATGCACTTTCAGGTTCCCTTCCATTCGGACGTACTTTTTCAAGCGCAGCACTCTCTGCCTAAAGTGCTCCTGACAATCACTATACAGTTCCCTTGCAGTCGTAGCATCCGCCCTGCCTAACTTCTGACAGGTCTTGCACAAGGTGGGGTCGTATCCTTGACTGAATTCTTTCTTCTTTGGAGTAGCCGCTGGGAGTTTCATGACGATCTCCATAGCAGTCTTGAAGTTTATCCCGGGGCGGACCGGGATGCCAAAGTTCTTTACTATTTCCTTGCCGATCGCCCTGTCCACGAGCGAGGTGCCGATCCGGAAGAACTTGGACATTGCCTCCGTGAACTCCTCGGGCCGATCGAGGATCTCATTTTTGGACAGGTTGTGGGAGAGCATCATCTCCGTGTAGAACACCTCTTCAACGTTAGCACCGATAGAATCCAGGCCCTTGCTAATTCCATCGAGGATCCCGCTTCCGATTTCTTCAGTCGCGATGAGGCTTTGTGACAATTTAGTACCTACTGGGATGTGGTATAGCGAATAAAGAGTGTGACGGAGTAAGAATACGAATAATTGGTTGGATTTTGGAGGGTACTCTCTCCGGACTGTACTTTGAATTCACGTTTATCGCACTTTCCGCACTGCATCGAGGAGAGATTCCTTACACAGACTAGTGGGGCCCCCTAGAAGGGGATCGCAAGCGGAAGGAGGGATTTCATGAGCTCTCTGTCCCAAGCTCGGTTTGTTTGTAACAGCTAGTACCAAGCTGTGGAAGCTCTTCGAGTGACTCTTCTGTTTGATACAGGATTACTATTGCTCTAAAGTTTCATTGCTTTATGCAACCATTTCTCGTACGATCGCGCAGCGGTGCACATTTTCGTACCGTTCAGCTTGAAACGAGCTGTCCGATCTGTAAATCACTCATTTACTTGAACAAAGGTCATGTGATTCTTGCAAGTCCTGCAAAAGCGGCTTTCTTGATACTGCTCGTGAGAATATTCGATCTTACATGAAGTACAGAGTATTTTCGTAACCTTCGGCTTGTTCTTCTCCGTCCCCACCTTCGCTTTTCTTAGCTCCGAATCATTCTTAACGCGTAGAGTAATTTCGAATAAAGCTTTGATTTGATCGAGCTTTCTCTTGAATGGTTCCTCTTCGCGAGCTACCTGAGTACATACGATATCGATAGACGGAACTTCTGGAGGATGGCTCAGCCCTTCCTTTAACCTCCACTCTACTCCTGATTGCCTGATTGCATCGACGAGCGAAAAAATCCGATCTATCTCTGCTTCATTTATCGCATTAGATTGGACTTTCAAATCAGCGCGGTACTCCGGCGATTCAGCGAAGTTGTGGGGCTTCAATTTCGTATACACGAGGGTCTGGAAACCGTCGTCTACTGCTAACAGGCACTTCAAGAATTCGCTCTTCTCTCCGGCGTGGTACGCATCGAGGATGTTCCGCAGCTTGGCGACACTCTTGAGAGTGTTGCACTCCAGTCCCAACTGAAGCGTCTCATCCCCCTCCCGGTCTATCACGTAGATTACCGGATCGGGGCGATTCGAAGTTTGTTCTTTGGTTTCTTCGGCGGGTAAAGGAAAAATCAAGATTTCATTTCCGGACACTCTGTTCACAATCGATGCGTCATCTAGATGTGCCAACAGACTCTCTCCAAGTACTTCCTCCGCTAATCTGTACCATTTAACAGATCTCTGTTCCTGTACCTGAATCTCCAGCTCCGGCAAGGTTGAGCGCTCTCGCAAACCAGTCCTCAACTTGAAAAATTACACGTCTTCATTCGCGACGGTACTTTTTATTATATAAGGCGAATGAAAAAAACGGAATTATGAAAAGGAGAGTAATGGCGCTCCTCCTGCTCTTTTTCCTGGTCTCGGTTTCTCTTGCACCTAACTCGTCCTCTTCGCAGACCGCCGCGAATCCACTGAAGCACTTGATCTTCATTCTTCAGGAGAACCATTCTTTCGATAATTATTTTGGTACGTATCCAGGCGCGAATAATTTGTCATATGCTCCGCCGTGTTGTCCCACGACGCTCCCCGCAGCTGCCGCAGGACCTGCGATCCAGCCGTTTCATCTGAACGTTTCACAGCCGATCAATATTGTCGGAGACGAACTCCCTCCCGGACAGATGTATCCCAACGCTAGCGACCAGCTGATCGCCTCAAGTACCGGAGGAAACGTTGCCCCCTTCCAGCTGCCGGTAGAGTCCTCTGCAGACCTGTACCATTCGTGGCAGGCGGCACATATTGACTGGAACAACGGGTCGATGAACGGGTTCATCGCGGGCGAAGCAAGCAACCAGACCATGGGGTACTACAACCGCGCCGACATTCCGTACTACTGGGATTACGCCTCAAATTACGTTTTGGACGACACTTTCTATTCGTCACTCTTGGGTCCGAGCTTTCCCAATCATCTGTACATTACGTCGGGCACTTCGGGCAACATCACCGGCAACCCCAGAGCCAAGGGCCCGGATTTTCAGCTAACGCAGTACTTCAACCTGACCTGGACAGATCTTGCCCAGGAACTTTCGCAAAGCGGGATCTCATGGAAGTGGTACACAGGAAAGGCGAACGTCACGGCGCCGAGCTACTGGGACGTGCTTCCGGTTTTCAGTTATTTCCAGAAGAATCCGCAGATCCTTAAGCAGAACGTCGTCAGCACCCAGAACTTTGTAAACTCCGTTCAAAACGGGACGCTTCCCTCCGTTTCGTGGATCGTTCCGGGGAGCGTGTGGCATCCGCCCACGGCGCCCTTTACCTCTTCTCCCACGATCCAGTATTGCGGTACTTCCGAACATCCTCCGGCGCGGCCCGACTGCGGGATGGACTACGTTTCGTATCTCGTCAACGCCCTTATGAACAGCCCGTACTGGAGTTCCACCGCGATCGTAATCACCTGGGATGATTACGGCGGATTTTACGACCACGTCGCTCCACCGCAGGAAGATAGCTTCGGCGAGGGCTTCAGAGTACCTACAATAGTTATTTCTCCCTGGGCAAAGCACGGATACGTGGATCACACGCCGTACGAATTCAGCTCATTCCTTTCCCTGGTCGAGACCACCTTCAACGTCGCGTCTCTAGGCACCAGAGATTCCTTTGGCGTTGGAAAAAACAACATGATGAACTCCTTTGACTTTTCTCAGGTACCGCAACCCGTCCTCATTGAACCGGGCACTTTCCTCGGACCCGGATACTCTCCTCCGCTGAGCAACGGATATACCGGCGGAGGCACCGGAACGAGCAGCAGTTCGTCCGCGTCCTCAACATTGACCAGCTCTACTCTTTTCACGTCTACGACATCTTCAGTTACTACTACGGAAACTAGTACACAAATAACATTCAGTTCTGGAGTTCAATCTAGTTCTTCGTCCAATTCTACGACCACAAGCACGACCTTAACGGGAGGAACCCCATCCGGAGTTGCAGATTGGGAGATTGCAACTGCTGCTGTTGTGGCCGCAGTATTGGGAGGGTCTATAGTGTATTATTTGAGGCGTACTGGAAGGATGCATAAACCAGAAACGACTTAGGCACACTCGTAAAAGATCTATGCCCTAACTGTATCCAATCCTTTTGAGCATCGAGAGATATCTCGGATCGGTTCTCACAGCGTCGAGCTCACGATCTATCCGCAGACTGATCACCTCGTGTTCGCCTATCTCGTAGGCTTTTTCCAAGAATTCAAATCCCTCATCGTTATCCCCTATCACAAAATACGCAAGGCACGCGAAATACGAGGAAAAAGCACTTGGGTCTTTTTCCAAGCTTAACTCTGCTAGCGCCTTTCTGGCTTCCTCTTTTTTGCCCATGTGAGCGTCCACGTATGCATGGCAAATTTTTACCAAGGCAGGTTTTGCACTTTTTGCATATTCTTGAAGCAGCTCGAGTACATCTGCGTACCTTTTCAAGTAGCACAGCGGTTGAACCTCGCTGTAGTATGACGGGCCAAAACCGGGCAAGATCTCTCGGGCTTTCTCGTAGTATTCGAGCGAAGCCGCCGCATTCCCCGAGTAGTACATACCATCCCCCACGTTCACATTGATTATCGGAGAGAGAGGATCGAGCTCGAGGGCTTTCTTGATCTCCCCAACTGCAACCTCCATTTGGTCCATCCCACTCAAGTAGTGCGCGTACCATTGGTGCGCAGTCGCGTAGTTCGGATTGATTTCTATAGCGCGCCTAAATTCCTTGTCGGCTTCCCTGAAGTTATGCTCCTCGTAGAAAAATATTGAGCCCAGTGTCGCATGCGGCTCTGCAATAGTATCATCAAGGGAGATCGCTTTCAACGCCAGATCCTTCGCGAGGTTACGATTTTCTTGGATCCTTCCGAAGTTGCTCCTCAACACGTAGTAGCAGTCGGCAAGCCCCGCGTATCCGAGCGCAAATTTTGGATCTCTCTTTATCGCCTCATTGAAGTATTCAATCGCTTTCGTTAATCCGGCTTCGCTTCTTTCGTTCCAGTAGTGCCGCCCCTTGAGATAGAGCGTGAAGCCCTCGACGCTCTCGCCCCTATGCCTGGTTTCGAGTTTTTTCTTTTCCTCCTCCACTAATCTGATCCTCAGGGCGTCCGCTACTTTTTCCGCGATCTCGCTCTGGATCGCAAATATGTCATCCATTGTGCGATCGTAGTTTTGTGCCCACAAGTGACCCTCGCTTGCAGCGTCAATGAGCTGGATCGTGATTCTCACTTTGTTTGCGGCCTTTCGCACACTACCTTCAATGAGCGTGCCACTTCGGAGATCTCTGCCGATCTCCAACGCTCTTTTAGGCGTACTCTTGTATTGCATTATCGATGTCCGAGCGATCACCGTGAGCTCCCGTACCCCTGAAAGCGCTGTGATGAGCTCCTCCGTCATCCCATCGGCGAAATACTCGTCATTGGGATCGGGGCTCATGTTTTTCAAGGGCATCACTGCGATTCTTCGAGTGTCTAGAGATTCTACCCCTGGTTCCGATCCACCTTCCCACGGCATTAGGATCCTGTATACATTGACCGGGTCATTAACATTCTTCAGCCAGGCTGCCTCGACCAACTCGATCTTGGAGTCTAGCTTGTTGCGCACATGATCGTATACCTGCTGCGAGATGCTGATTCCTCCAGCTTCTGCGAGCGGTTGTATTCGAGACGCCACGTTCACAGCGTCGCCGAGAATGTCTTTCCCGCTTTCCACCACGTCGCCGAGATGTACTCCAATGCGCAGCTCGATCTGGTTCTCGGATCTAACGTACTGGTTTTTTTCATGCATTCTCTGCTGGATGGCTAGGGAGCATTTTACCGCTTGGAGGGCACTGGAAAACTCTACCAAGAACGCGTCTCCCATTGTCTTTACTTCGCGGCCGTCGTACTCTCCCAGTGCACCGCGTATCAGGCGGTTATTCTCCTCCAAAAGCCGGAGGGCGAGTGATTCGTCCTTCTGGGCGATGGAAGTAAATCCCACGATATCAGTGAACATGACCGCCGCAAGCCTTCGCTTCTCTCCTTTACTTATGGAAGAGTCGCGATGGATCTCTGCCGCCATCTGTAGTCCGGCTGTTGCAACGGAGAACTAGACCTATTAAGTTACAGTCCGGGGGATGGATGATTTACCCGTTTGTCGGGAAAATTTGTGAACCGGTTCTCCGGGAAGGCGGAAATGTATGCAAAGTATCGGCCTGGGTATCCTCAAACTATTTTGAAAATCCTGACTGATGAAGCCGATTTCAATAGCGACCAAATTGTAGCAGACATCGGCTCGGGTACCGGCCTTCTCTCGAAAGTGTTCCTAGACAACGGCAACAAGGTATTCGGAGTAGAGCCGAATGACAAAATGCGCTCCTTCGGGGAAAAATATCTTTCAGAGTACGAAAAATTCGTAAGCGTGAGAGGGACCGCGGAAAAAACGGGGCTCGAGGATCGAAGCGTGGACCTCGTTACTGCCGGGCAGGCTCTTCACTGGTTTGATCGCGACGGCTGCCGGAAGGAGTTTGCGAGAATTCTGAAACCTAACGGGCACGTTCTGATTGTGTATAATGAGAGGACCAAGGACGGCAAAGGAGCAACCGAAGAGTACGAAAAAATAACAACTAAACACACGAAAAAAACTGAAGTTCCCGACATCGACGATGATTTTCTTTCCAAATTCTTCAGGACAAGTTACAAGAAATTTTCGATCGCAAACGAGCAGTCTCTGGACTTTGAAGGCTTGCTCGGAAGAGCCGAGTCCGCGTCTTATCTTCCATCCCAGGGACAGGCTGGTTTTGGAGCAATGAAGCGCGATCTTCAGAGTCTATTTGATTCTCACCAGAAGAACGGGAAAATAACCCTCCTGTATTCTACAGTTATTTTCCTGGGTCAAATTAGAGAATAGACGTGATTCAACCCTAACACCGTTGTGCAACGGGTACACTCTAAAATAGGGTGCTGAGCAAAAAAGCGGGGTACTGCGATGCCGGGCCTTCGCAAGGTAATCACGCTCCGGTACGCGATCGCCCTCTACGTGAGCTCCGTGCTAGGTCCCGGAATTTTAGTACTCCCGGGAATAGCTGCAAAGATCGCTGGGCCTGCCTCACTAATTGCATGGATCTTTCTCTCGCTCGCCAGTTACCCGTTTGCCTACACATTTGCATCTCTCTCCGCACGCCGTCCAGAGTCCGGCGGGGTGTACTCGTTTTCGAGAGAAAGCTTCGGCTTTGAAATCGCAACTGTAACGAGCTGGCTCTTTTCTCTGTGGTTCATTACCGGAGCTCCTGCCGTGACCCTTATTGCCGCTTCCTACCTCGGCTACGCTTTTCCACTCACACGCCCCGAGACTTTTCTCATTGCGGCCGCGATCATTTTCACGACCTTCGTGGTGAACTATCGCGGAATTGTGGTCAGCAGCAAGATTCAGCTCGCAGTGATCGTTTCGATTCTAAGTTTGATCGTGGTCGCAACGCTCACCTCCGGGCATCTGGTGAAGCTGCAGAATTTCACTCCCTTTCTTCCGAATGGATGGATCCCCGTGGGAACGGCTGCCGCCCTAATTTTCTGGTCTTATCTCGGCTACGAGAATGTGTCCAACGTCGCCGAGGAATTTGAAAATCCGAAAAGGGATTTCCATCGGAGCATCATGCTGAGCGTCCTCGTTATCAGCGTGTTGTACATCTCGCTGTCCTTCGTCACCATTGGTACTCTCGCCTACCAATCCAGCGGAGGCGTGGCACCCTTTGCCGCACTCCTCTCCAACGTTCTGGGAACCTATGGTTCCGCCGGAACTGCAATCCTCTCGGCCTTCATCATATTCGGCACGGGCAACGCGTACATGACCGGCATGTCGAGAGTAGTGTATGCGGCAGCAAAAGACGGAGGCTTCCCGAAGTTCATAGATCACATCGACAAGAAAACGGGAACCCCCAACCGCGCGCTCGCAGTATTGTTTGGGTCTTCAGCGATCATGTTGATCATTTTTTACTTTCTCAACGTCGACCTTGAGACCGCGCTATTGATTCCCAGCGGCGCAGCGATCGTCGTCTATGTCATTGGATCCGGTGCGGGAATAAAGCTGCTCAAGGAAAGAGGAGCAAAGAGACTCCTCCCTGTGATCTCCCTCATCATTTCCCTAGTGATTCTCCCCTTCGTCGGAGTACTGCTTTCGGCGAGTCTGGCGGTCGCTGGCATCGCTTACGCGTACGCGAAATATTCCAAGCGCGTCCCCTTGGTTCAAGTAAACGAGTGATTAGCAGTCCGCCTTCCATTTGGAACCGCGCACATTAGACTAACACATATTTCCTTCATTTCTTTATGTAGCTATTTCTCGCACAATCGCGCAACAGTGCAAATTTTTGTACCGCTCAGCTTGAAACGAGCTGTCCGAGCGCGCCGCCCAGTTTTTCAGAATAAGGTAGTTTGATTTTGCTCTACGGCATTTGGTTTTTTCTTTTTTCCGGAAGACCTTTCCTCGTCTAGATTTTCCGACTTTACCAACGACTCCACATTCGAGCCTGTTACGACTTGGATTACTTGCGCCTGAGGTACGGCTTGAACCTCCGCGATCGTCACAATCGTTTTAGCTTCCAGCTCGGCGGTTTGTGCAAAATAATCGTTCATGTCGGATTGGTGTCCCTCAGGCTTGAACAAGGTGGCCAGCTCTTCAGAAGCCAAGACAAACCGGGACCTCAGATAATCTCCGACGTCATATTTCTGAGACAGTCTCAAACCCAACTGGAGATATTTCTCCACGGATCCTCGAGTGACCGAGGGTTGCAGGGCGCCGCCGCATGAAAGGCAGATGCCCTTGATCGGCATCCTCCGGTATTTTGTCGAACAGCTCTTGCATCGAAAACGCTGCGAAGTGTACGCCTTTGTATTTCCAATAATGTCCGGCAGGAGATGTGTGCGCAGGACAGACCTCACGACATCGTCCGGATTTATAGCGTTGATCTTCTGCGCAATCTCGATCTGCCGATCGAGTTTTTCAGTAAGGGTGTCCAGCGTGGAATAACTCGATCTATTGTTCTTGACCGTAATCAGGTTCGTGGCGTGCGTGAACCCAAAATCGTGGTACTGCTTTTCTGTCCCCAAGCGGTCCTTGATGATCTCGATGTATTTCTTCGCCTCGCCCGGAGAAACTTTCTGCTCCGTCGCTTCGTAGAACGCAACCGGATAGGCCGAGCTGACGTCCATGTGGTGCGCCTGCCTCTGTACCTCTTTGGGCAAGATCAACGGCTGTATGAGCAAAGGCGCATCCATCAACCCTCCGATTATGGATGGGAG
>JAPCJV010000230.1 GCA_027886785.1 Nitrososphaerota archaeon
CCTTCAGAAAAGAGTCCTGGCCTCGAACGTAGAATTCAAAGTCGTTGGGATAAAGATCAGATTCAAGAGTTTCATTACCTTCACGCGAGAAAACACGCTCAACTTCTTCACTGATAAATTGGAGGTGATCGAACAAGAAGCGAGCAACATATTTCGAGAGTTCGAGAATCGTCCAAGAAAGGTTCGCTAGATCGGCGTTTTTGTTTCGGATTTCAAAATTAACCAAGAACCGAAGGAAACTCGCGAGGAGACCTTGGAGTCCTGGGTTACGGACAAATGAATTCTGAAATCTGATTAACCAGCGATAATGATGGTAGCGCTCAACCAGAGGAGCAACGTTCCCGCAATCAGAAGCGCCCCCGAAAGGTGAGAAAGGATCCTCTTTTGATCCTCCGCTCTCCGGATCAGTGCCATAACTCCTGCGATTAATGCCAATTCTAGAACGAGTAACTGCGCCTCAAACAAGAGCTTGAAAAGTACGCTTCCTCCTACGGAGGAGCTCGAACTTCCGAAAACGGTGAGCAGAGTGAGCATGGTAGCCGAAGCCCCAGCCACACCGGCCGCCAACACGTCGTAGTGAGGCTCTTGAGTGTTATCCGCCAATTAAGAGATCTGAAAAATGCACAAAGCTAGCAATCTCTTTAGTGTTTTCTGGATGAAGTAAAATTTGTTCTATAGTAAGAAGACAGTAGAGCTTTCTTAGAAGTCAATCCTCGTTATTTATTTCTGCAATCTTGTGCATTGCAGTTTTAATGACAACAACTAGGTTATTGGATTCCAGGGACTGAAGGCCAAAGCGCTTCCTAATTTCCACCGTAATCGATCTCTCAATTGCCCAGGCCCCTATTCCGAACGTTTGTTCTATTGCATTCAGAAAACCATCCGGATCTCGAAGTATGCCGCGATCGTTCGTCCCGCTTTCTTTCATCTTCTCGATCAAAAGTAACCTCCAGTAGACTTTTCTCTCAGTATCCCTACCCAAAACGCCCAATCCTTCGTCTATGCACTCCATAAGAGTCATCTCGTCTAATGACTCTACCAGTGAGGCCGGTGTGGGTTTGATACTATACTCTCGTTTCATGCCTGGCAGGTGCTCGGTGTCGAAAAGGATCTATCTCAAACATCCGGCCTAACCGTTTATTGTATTACGGAGCGCGATTCAAGGCCCGGCGTCTGTACGATAAATTCAACGACACCCAAAAAAAAATTCAGAAAAATATCAGAAGCAAAAATTTGTTGTCCCGGCCAAATTAAGCATAAAGAGAATAGCATTGAATCTCTTTGTTGATCTGTTTCAGCTCTTTCTCGCTGAAGGGATTGTACCTAGCTCGCATCGGACGCGAACCTTCCAGCTGGGTCACAAAATCGTCCAGAATTGTTGAGATATAGCTGTCTAAAGAAGCAAACTGCCCATAAGGTGCGATCTTTCTAATTCTGTTCGCTATAGTCTTTGGTATCGTGACCTGCTGGTCAGAATCGAGAATTTCTTTGGTGATCAATTGGTCCGCTTTTATGAAAAATGGAGCTAAATCTCATATAAGTCCTAAGAACAGGGAGTACAGATTCCGGATTCATTTCCCTGGGATTTTCTTGGGGGAATCCGACGGAGATCCTACCCGCCTTTCGGACGCCCTAGATCTGCGGATTGTCTAGGAGTTTAAATTCTCATTTTACTGGAGCGCAGGACTTTCTGAGTGATTTCACGGATGCTCGTGGCTTTGCTCTCGTCAAAGTACTCGACTTTTCTTGCCATGAATTCGCTCGATGGATCGAATACATCTGTCAAGACCCTGCCGTCCATGTCCGTTGGAACCCCGAGCCCGAGCATGTGCAAGATGGTCGGCGCCACATCTATGAGATTCATGTTCATGTAGATCTTGTGAGTAATATCGGGACCAGCTCCCATGAAAATCCCCTCCATCCTGTGCGCCCCTGTGTATATCGGATTCGGAGCAATCAATTTTCGACTTCCAAACTCGAAGACGCGGAGCGGGTAGTTGAGCCACGTGCTATCAAAATACAGAATGTCGGGTGCGCTCTCGTAGAATTGACCGGAGTAAATTCGTTCTTTGGTGTAGATCAAATCGAAAAGTGCTCTACCGGTCTTAGGATCACGTACCTGTTTTAGTTTCCCTACCAATTCCGCGATGAGACTTTCGTAGTCGCTTCCTCTTTCCACCTTTCCGTTTGGTTCACGGCCCTTCAAGTTCGCATAAATCGGCCCATAGTTTCCAGAGGCGTACGCAAGCGTTGCATCCCAGTCGATGTCGTCTGTGGAAAGGGTGAGTTTCTTCGCGAGAGCTACTTTCTTCGAGTCCTTTGAATAGGTGTTCGTTTTGGTATCGACGATATGCAATTTCTTGACCGCGTTGAAGAGAAACTCGCTGGTCAGACCCACATCGAATAATCCTTTTCTGAATCTCGTCCCGGTGGTGCGCTTTAGTCTCAAATAGTTGTTGTCAATTAACCAGTTATTCATGTAGACTGCGTAGTATACGGGGCCGAACCCATGATCGGAAATGACGAATACGTTGTCCTCGGGATTGAGGATTGACAGGATTTCTCCAACGGAATGATCCAGCTGTTCGTAAACATCGTAAAGGAGAGGACCATACATCTTCGCCTTAACTGGATCATATTTTGGATGATTAGTGTCAATATGATGCCAGAAAAAGTGGCTGACCACGTCAGTTGCATCGAACACAGACAGGACAAGATTCCAAGCTTCCTCTTTTTTCTTCAGGTAATACTTCAGAATCTCTGTCTGATTTTTTGTGATTTCGTTCACTTCAGTAGCAATCCGCCGCTCGTCGCCTTCCTTTAGAAACTGAGGATTCGGTTTGAGGATGCTGGTGATGCCTAACTCATTCTTTATCTCATCGATTACGTCCTTGGGCCACGCAAAATCCCTCCTGGACTCAGGATAGGGAAAGCCAGAGATCATTACTCCATTGACTTTCTCCGGCGGATAGGTCAGGGGTACATTTACGATCAGACATCTTTTTCCGGCGTCTGAAGCGTATTCCCAGATCGCTTTCGCTCCTCTGTCCAGGGATGTTACCGGCGCGTAATCATAAGATCCATCAACGCGCTTTGAGAAATCATACATTCCATGCTTTGCAGGATTTCTTCCACTGGCAAAAGAAGACCAAGCAACCGAGGACAAGGGCAGAATTGTAGAAATTAGATTTCCGGAACTGCCTCGCCCCATTAGCCGTGAAAAATTCTTTAGGCGGCCTTCTTCGATCATTGGCCGAATTATATTAAAAGTTGCACCGTCAAGTCCCAGTACAACGACTTTTTTCTCAAGATTTCCAGTACTGATCATGGGTGTGAACCCTAAATCTGCCGACCGGGATACTAAAACCTTGCGAACATGTACAGTCTTTTTGGTATCGATAATCGATACACTATTTTGAGAATATGAGACAAATGTATTCTATTTAGGGCGCTTAGTAACATAGATCACAAAAGGGATTACATGCAACACAATTGCATGAGAATGCAAGTTTGAAATAAGAAGAAAGTAAATTCATAAAAGGCATTTTCCAATAACTCATGGTTTGCGCTGGTGATTTGAATACAGTTGTTAGATTTGTCATACATTGCAATTGTTTTGATCATATTCTTGTTAGGCGTTATTACTGGTGGCCTGTCGAATGTCACTAGCGGCGGTGCCGGCGCATTGACGATTTACGTGCTGGTAGCTTATGCGAAGATTTCATTGCAGAGTGCAACGGGCACGGTGCTGGCTGCCTCGACCGCCTTTGTTTTGATCGGTGTCATTGCTTTCTTCAGAAGAGGGCAGGTGAACAAGCAGGTAGGGATCACCGTGGGGTTGTCCGGAGTTTTGGGCGCTTTTCTTGCAGCCAGGTGGGCCGCAACTGTTCAATCCAGTTCCCTGGAACATGTTTTCGGGGGATTCACTTTGGTTCTAGCCGTTTTTACCGCATATTTGTTCGTCAGGGACTGGAGAAAATCGAAGGCTGCAAAAATCAATGGGCAGGTCTCAAGCGTGGCAGGAAGCACTAACAAAACCGCGCTTCAATTAGGAATGCAGAGCGCAAACGTTCCCCGATTTTCTGGGAAAGATCCTGTATCTTTGGCTGTTCAGATAGCCAATGGAGTACTGATTGGGGTCGTAACTGGACTCTTTGGAGTTGGTCTTGCTAGTTTAGGCGTGATTCTCTTTATTTTCCTGTTCAGACTGGACACGAAAATTGTTTTGGGCACGAGCCTGTTTGCATCATTCTTCAGATACCTGGGAGGATCGCTGGGTTA
>JAPCJV010000231.1 GCA_027886785.1 Nitrososphaerota archaeon
AACAAGAGGGGGAGCGAAAGCCCGATTATTAGCGGCTGATATTGGGAAATAATTACGGAAAAAGCCGTCGCCCCGCTTCCAGCGATCATCGACAGAAAAAAAGCGGCTGCGCAAGTAGGGCAACCGGCAAAGAGTCCCAATCCCGCGCCGAGAGCCCCGACAAACTTTGTTCCAGAAGAAGTTAAGCCTGAAGGATTCTTAGAAAAACTCGTCTGTTTGACTGCGGAGTATAACAACGATACGTTGAAGCCCACCAACGTCGATACTAGAACCAGCGTAAAAACTGAGATTGGAATTAGCTGGATGCCAAAATGCTGGGCAGGAAAATAGACCAAGCCCACTGGGACGTATCCCGGAGGACCACAGCAATACTCGACGAAAGCTTTGGGGGAAGAAATCGAATATTGCGAAGCAAAATCTACTGAGGGCTGGTACACGAAGATTCCGTCAATGAACGCAAAAAATACTGCATAGAGTGCCGCGGAAATAACGAACAGTTTCTTGTGAAGGAATAATGCCTCAGATATTATTTTTCCGAGACGCCACCTGAGTCTCGATTCCGCGTCTACAGATGGGGCTGTACCTCTTTCCGTTCTTAGATAGGAGATCGCCCCCAGAGCCATAAAACCGGCTCCTAATGCAAAGAGGAACAGTGAAAAAATTGGAAGGATCGGCCTGGAGTCTCCAGAAAGAAACGAGGATTTGTTAAAAGCGTAGAGAAGATTTACCAGGGTGAAAACGCCTAAACCCGAAATGATGCTGATCTTTGTTACCAGAAAATTCGGGAGGCCGGAGACAGTTTGAGTGTCAGTGCTTGTTATTTCTGTAGTCATATAGAATTCCCCATTTTCGGATTAACTCCCCGCACTAAAGTGGGCGGCTCACATCGAATTTTGTGTCTACTTTGATCATTCCGGTGGCAAGATGAATTTCAGCTTCTTTCACTCCGGGAATCGATTTTATTTTCTGAGACGCCTCGTTCATCGCGTTCATGTCGGGATAGTGGGCAACAACGATGAGGTCGTGCTTGCCCGTCGCTTGCAGGATGTGTTTTGTTTCCTCCAGAAGGGACAATCGCTCGAAGACGTCCCTCAACTGGTTGGGCTCTGTTGTGATCATCATTATGGCAGCAAACGGGAGTCCAATCAGTCTTGGATTAAGAAGTGCAGTGAACTCCTTGATGATGCCGCTTTTTTTCAGTCTTTCAATTCTGTATCGGATCGTATTTTCGTTGTAACCGATCTTTCTGGAAATTTCAGAAGCCGTGGCCCTTGCATCGTCTTGGAGGATGGTCAGCAATTTTCTATCAAGATCGTCAAGAGTAGGACGCTTTGCCGCCCTTTCTTCCGTCAAAGTTTCGGTCAAATTGCTGTATCCCATCGATTAGAAAATCGCTCGAAGCTCAGAAGAAGCCTTGCTTCCCATTTGCGCTTTTTCATTTTGAAATAAGTTTTCCAGAATTCTTACAATTTGATAATGGATTAGGTCAATTCTTTGATTCGCGTCAATCGTAAACCATCGACCAGGCTCGGCCAAGGCGTCATACATCTCCATGACTCTTTTGAGAAAGCCTGCGTCGGATTCGAACCTATCTCTCTCACGTTTCCTTTGCATTGAAACCTCCGGGGAAATCTTGAGATAAAACACCACGTCCGATTGCGGCATCAAGCTCTCTATTTCACGTAGCCAAGTTAAAGGCAAACCGTTCGAGACTCCATATGCCAAATTCGATTCGCAATAGCGATTCAAGATCACCTTGGTTCCTTTGCGAGCGAGTTGTAAAATCCGTTCTTTCTGTTCGTAATGATTGGCGGCGTAGAGCAAATGCCTGGATTCCGGGCTGTACTCCCGATTTCCGCCAAGATAGTTCTTGATCTCCTTTCCGACCGGCGTCGTATAGTCGGGGAAACTGAGGTATTCGCAGACCTCGCCTCGTCCTTTGAAATATTCGAACAGCATCTTTGATTGGGTATTCTTGCCGGAAGCGTCTATACCTTCGAAACTCAGCAACATGTCGGTTTTTTTCTGCCCGCTCATCAGAGACGCTTTCCGGAGTGTGACATTCTCCGGCCGATAAAAGTATTCAATATAGCTATTTATCGAACGCATGCGTGAAGAGTGTGCAGTTGGAACAAAGCCAGAGTATTAACGGGGAAATGAAATTTGTCAATCTCCCCATGATAAAGCCCAGAGCTCTCGAGGAAAGATCATACCAAAGAGAAGTAGCGCAGATCAGCAGCCAGCAGAACACTCTGATCATGCTCCCCACGGGCCTCGGAAAAACAGCCATTGCTCTTTTGATCGTCGCAGATTTTCTTTCGCGCAGCCCGACGGCCCAAGCTCTTGTGCTCGCTCCAACTAGAGTGTTGGTTCACCAACATTGTTCCTTCTTTTCCAAGTATCTGGAGATCCCCCAGGATGAAATCGGAGTACTAACAGGGGAGGATCCTAACGAACTTCGGGACGCCGCCTGGTCCAAAAGGGTGGTTTGCGCCACGCCGCAGGTCACTCTCAGTGAATTACAAAAAGAGCGCATCAAGATCGAAAACTTTTCCCTCATAATTTTCGATGAGGTGCATAGAGCCGTAGGAAACCATGCCTACTCGATCATCTCCTCAATTTACAACGAGAGGAACTCCGACGGCCGCATCGTGGGAATGACCGCATCGCTTCCGTCGGACAAATCAAAGATCGAAGAAATCGTTTCCAAGCTGAAAATAACGAAAGTGGAGATCAGAGACGAGAAGAGCGAGGATGTCAAGCCCTTCGTGTACAAGACCGATGTAGAATGGATCGAACTGGAACTATCGCCGATCCTAAAGTCGATTCAAGGCCTCACGAGAGATGCCTTGAATTCGCGAATCAAGCTTTTGGAGGATGCATCCCTCATTCGGCGAAATAACTACGGGTCGATCGGGTTAAAAGACCTCTTGAGGCTCCGGACCAAAGTAGATCAGATCCAAAGCTCACAGCTCAAGAACGCGCTCTTTAGCTCCATAAGATTGTTCCATGCACTAAACCTCGTGGAAACTCAGAGCCTCTCTTCCTTCACAAAATTCATGGATCGGCTGATCGAGAGGAAACGCGGGTATGGTATGTCTGAACTTCTGAACGACCCAAAGGTCAAGGAAGCGTACGAAAAGTCCCGGGCCGCCCTAATTGCCGGGCAGGAGCACCCCAAGATCGAAAAAACTCTCAAACTGGTTGAGAACGTAAAAAATGGGGAGCGTGCAATAATCTTTGCGAGCTACCGGGACACCGTAGATCAAATTCACTCCGAATTGTTGAAGCATGGTTTCAGGTCGGGGTACCTGATCGGAAAGAGCGGTGAGAGCGGTCAGAGCCAGAAGAGCCAGATCAAGTCTCTACAGCAGCTGCGAGAGGGCGTCTTCGACATTTTGGTAGCCACGCAGGTGGGGGAAGAAGGCCTCGACGTTGCAGACTGCAATGTCGTGATTTTCTACGACAACGTACCGAGCGCGGTGCGATATGTCCAGAGAAAGGGAAGAACCGGAAGAAGAAGAGAGGGGCATCTCTATGTCCTGATAACAAAAGGGACCAGAGACGAAGCCTACTACTGGCTCAGCCGACGACGGGTGGGAGACGCCAAAAAAATCACCACTGCAATAGTCGACGCTAAGAAGGAAAAGAGGGGTCCCTTAGATCAATTCGTTTCCGGGGAGGACAAGAACTCCCCGCTCGTGTATGCTGACACAAGAGAGATCCCAGATTTAGTAGAAAAAATCCGGCAGCGCGGCTCCCGGGTCGAGGTCAAGCAGCTGGACTTTGGAGATTTCGTCCTGTCCAGCGAAATTGTCGTCGAACGAAAGACGCTGGAGGATTTCGTGAAATCCATTTACGACGGGAGGCTGTTCAAACAACTTGTGAGCATGAGCGAAAAATACGCGAAACCCATCTTGGTCGTCCAGGGCGAACGAAAGCATCTCTCTGGAATCGGAGAGCCTGCATTTTACGGCGCGCTTGCAAGTGTGCTTGCTGATTTTCGAGTTCCCATCTTTTTCGCTGCTAATGAGAAAGAAGTCTCCGAAATTATTTATCATATCGCTAGGCGGGAACAGATTGAGAAAAAGAAGGAAACCAGAGTTAGAGAAGGGCGAAAACCTGCCACCTTGTCCGAGAATCAGAGGTACATCGTTTCAGGAATACCTGGAATAAGTGGAATCTTGGCGGATCGACTTTTGACGGAGGTGGAGACCATTGAGAAATTGTTTTCCGCGAGCGAGATCGATCTCGCCAAAGTAAATGGAATCGGAGACGT
>JAPCJV010000232.1 GCA_027886785.1 Nitrososphaerota archaeon
CCTGCAAGTTCTCTCAAAGTTTTAATGGTGCCAAAAGAGGGAAATTTTAGATTCTAGTGGCGAAGACGACGATTTATTTTGTCACTGACGTCCATGGTTCTGACCGGTGTTTCAAGAAATTTCTCAACGCGGGCAAGTTCTACAAGGCGCAAGTTCTGATCCTGGGGGGCGACATTACCGGGAAGATGATCATTCCCGTATTGAAACTGGCGGATGGTACGTGGAATACCCCCGGGTTTGGTCAGGAAATGAGAATGAAGACACAAACAGAGTTAGATGAAACAGTCAAGTCTTTCAGAGACTCTGGGGCGTATGCGTATATGACTGAGAGGAAAGAATACGAAGAACTTCAGGCAAACCCCGAAGCGGTCAAGAAATTATTCACGCAGATTATGAGCGAAAACGTAAAGCGGTGGATGGATCTCGCCGAAGAGCGTCTGAAGGGAACGGGTATCAAATGCTACGTTTCTCCCGGAAACGATGACGAATTTGAAATCGATAAAGCTCTGGATTCCGCGACGTATGTTGTGAACCCCGAGGAGAAGGTGGTCATGGTGGACGACGAACACGAAATGATCACGCTGGGGTACGCTAACCACACTCCCTGGAACAGTCCCCGCGAGGCTGACGAAGATGTATTGGAGAAGAAGATTGAGGCGATGGCTTCGAAAGTAGAGGACATGCAAAAAACGATCTTCAATCTCCATGTGCCTCCAATCAACACCATCCTGGATCAGGCACCAAAGTTGGACTCTACCTTGAAACCGATGACTTCTGGGGGACAGATTCAGATGACTTCAGCCGGTAGCACGGCGACTAGAAAAATGCTGGAGAAATATCAGCCGCTCATTGGGATGCATGGGCACATTCATGAATCCAAGGGAACAGTCAAGATCGGGAAGACTATGTGCTTCAACCCGGGGAGTGAATACGGATCGGGAATTTTGAAGGGTTTGCTCTGTACTTTGGAGGGCCCTAAAATAAAATCTCACCTTCTCGTTTCTGGTTAATTTAGACTCCCTGCTCTCTCGATTTGAAAAAAGTAAGACGATTTCAAGATGATCGAAGAGAAGGACCCGTTTTACTTTCTCACAAGCGATGAAGTGAAGTTCTTCAAATCGTTTTGCTCTTTGATCGTCCCCAGCGGAAATAATTCCGCAGATCCTGGAGCTGAAGAAGTGGGAACCATAAATTATGTCGATTCCACTTTGCTCGATTTTCCTAAAGAAATTCAAGAATATTATCGGGGAGCTGTTGCACTTGTAAACGAAAAAGCTCATCAAAAATCCCAAGTCGACTTTTCCGGGCTTTCTAGTTCCGAAAAGGATTGGGTACTCCGGCAATTATTTCTTGATCCAAAGACCAGAGAAAGAATTTTCGATCTGCGATCGCTCGCGCTTGAGGGATTCTATTCGGACTTCCACGACCCTTGGTACGAGGGAGTGACTCCTTGGGAACTCGTCAAATTTCGGGGCAGAAGGATCTCTGAATTGAAAAAAGACTGGAGCTTCCTCAAAGTGTGGAGAGATCATCCTCCAAAAGGAGAGTGAGTCCAAAATAATGCCGCACGATTATGACGCCATAATAGTAGGGTCAGGGGCGGGGGGAGGACCGGTGACGTACCAGTTGACGCAAGCCGGGAAGAAAGTAGCAATTATTGAAGCTGGAGGGTTTTACACGACGAACGATTTCGACAGGTTTGAGCTAGTCGCTCTGCGTAAACTTTGGTGGAAGCCCAGGTGGACCTCCAACTATGAACTTGGTTTGCATGGCGAGATAGCTCTTGGAATGGGAAGGTGCGTGGGCGGTTCGACGACCATTTTCACGGCAGTCGCTCACAGAGCACCGGAATTCAATTTTTCAGAGTGGCATAAAGCGACCGGCTTGGAAAATGAAAATGGGGAGCATTTTTCAGCCGGTGATCTCGATCCGTACTACGACCAGGTGGAGCGAGATGCTGGAGTCCGCAAGTACACAGAATGGGACGATGGGCTGAAATTAATTGATCAGGGATTTCAGAAAATCGGACACCCCTTTCAACCTGTCAATGCGTACATAAATCAGCAGTGCGATCATTCGGGTTGTCTTTTCGGCTGTCCCACCGAGGCGAAGAGAGGGACGATGGTAACGTACATCGTACCCTCAGTACTGCTGGGAGCGGAGATTTTCTACAATTCGACGGTTACAAAGGTGCTTTTTTCCCTTGAAGACAGCTCTGGGGAAAAAAGACCGAAGGCAGCCGGGGTAGAATTTGTTAATGAAAAGGGAGAGAGAAAGCGGTTAACTTCCAAGATAGTTATCCTCGCTTGTGGAGCGCTCAACACTCCAATTCTGCTCTTCGACTCTGGAATCGAAGAGCTGGTCGGGGACACCCCGAGCGTTTCTCAGATCGGCAGAAATTTTGGTGTCAACACCGCGGCGACTGTGTTCGGAAAATTCGATCAGGTTCTGGACAACTGGATTATGCATCCTCTCTCCGGACAAATGGAAGAGTTTTCGCAGAAGGAAAAGGGAGGGTTTCTCTTGGAGGCTTCGGAGGTCATGGAGGGACCGCTTTCCTTTTCCGAGCTGATAGTTGACGAGGAGGAAGTCCCTCTTTGGGGAGAGCGGCAGAAGAGGATCGTTAAAGACTATGGACATTACGCAGGGATTTTCATTAACATCCATGACGAGAACGATGGGAGAATTTTTAGGGACAAAGAGACTGGGCAGGAAAAATATTACAAGCCATTGACCTCATCTGATCGATCTAAGTTTAGGGCGGCCAAATCAATGTGCAGGGACGCGCTGAATGCGGCCGGAGCCACGGAAACGGTGGATTCGATTTACTTAAGCCATCATGTCCAGGGATCATGCAGAATGGGTAGCATTCCTGAGAAAAGCGTTGTTGACCCGAACTGCAAATCTTACGATGTAGATGGATTGTACGTAATGGACGGAAGTGTCCTCCCCTCAGTCATCGACGCGAATCCCTCCTTGACCATCATGGCACTTTCGCGTAGGCTCGGAGACCATCTAACAAAGAAAGTATTGAACTAGGTGATGCACCCCTGAAAGATCCAACAGAGAAAAAAATTATCCTCACGGTTCGCGAGCTCCCGACATCTGCGCGTGACAAAATCGAAAGTGTAGCAGGCGAACAATATCAACTCAGAACACTGGATAGCCTCTCAGCCTCAAAATTTGCTCAAGTCGAAATATTGCTGCTAGACACCGCGCTTGCGGATCGAACCCTTGCCTCCGGAGAGGAGATTAAGAAATTTCCCAACCTCAAGTTAATTCAGAGCACTAGAGCAGGGCTTGACATTTTGGACTTTGGAAAGATCCCCTCGAACGTTTTGGTTTGCGGCAATGTCGGCGCCTACAGCGAACAAATTGCCGAACATGTCTTTGGAATGATACTCTATTTCGCAAGAAATATTGGAAGTTCAAATCAGAAGCTAAGGCAGGGAACTTGGGAGATTCCGTCTGATTCCATTTTTCTCAAAGGGAAGACGATTTTGATTTTAGGCACAGGGGGCATAGGCGATGCCGTGGCGAGAGTGGCGCGATCTTTGGGTATGAAAACTCTTGGAGTGAATACTTCGGGTAGGCCTGTGCTTAACTTTGATCAGGTTGTCAGCATTGATAATTTAGATCAATTGTTAGGCAAAGCAGACGCGACAGTCGTAGCGCTGCCCCTCACCGTCAAGACGTTTCACCTCATAACTTCCGAGAAGCTGCAAAAGATGAACAAGAATTCCATCTTGGTAAACGTTGCGAGGGGCTACATAATAGACGAGGAGGATCTTTACAAGCATCTAGGAGATAATCCTACTTTCAAATGCGCGCTTGACGTGTGGTGGTGGTATTCAAAGCCCGGTGAGAGATTTGCCCAAAAGTTTCCTTTCTTTGATCTTCCAAATTTCATAGGTACTCCGCATGATTCTGGCGTGGTGCCTGAGACAGAAGAACTCGCCCTGCTGAGCTCCATTGAAAATATCGGGAGATATGTGAAAAAGGAGTCGCTGAAGGGCCTCATGGATAGAAACGAGTATATTGGTCTGGGCGCCCTAATCAGTAAACAAAGGGAGAAGTACGCAAAATAGCTTTTCTATCTCCAGAATTTTTTCGTATAAAGAGTCGGTGCAATCTATTTGAAAGATAAGAAATTGATCGAGCCCAAAGCGTTGTCCACTCTGATCAGCATGCTCGACGGGTACGCGGCGCTCTCCGTGGTGGATCCGACGAAGATCCAGAGAATCATCAAGAAAAATTCTGA
>JAPCJV010000233.1 GCA_027886785.1 Nitrososphaerota archaeon
GTTGTATCTCTCGAAGAAGCTTCGGACGGAGGTCTAATGATCTATCCGGTTCGAGACGCCTCCGAAGAAAAGGAGGAAAAAGAGATCACAATTGCGTACCCTTCAAAATACAGCGGAAACAACCTTGCGAACGAAATTACCGGGGCGTACCTGTACGGTTATGATCTAATCCAGATCGCGGGAGACCGCAGGATTTCGGTAGAAGATCGAGAGAAAATCGTATCCACGATCAAACTGCTCATCGGACTTGTGGTCGTGGATGAGGACGCGAAATCCATCACAAGTCAATTCCTCGTGGACAACACTGCGGTCGAGCCGAGCAAGATCTTCAGGAGGATCAGTTCGATTGTTAGGGCAATGATTTCGGACACGCTGAATCAAGTAACTTCGGGGGATGTTACAAAATTCGAGCCCGTAGCTCAAAGAGATGACGAAGTGGACCGACTGCACTTTTTGCTGGTCCGTTTGATTCGGACCGCAATTCGCGAGCCCCGCGCGGCCGGAAAGTTCGGCCTGTCGTCCATTGAATGTTTGGACTATCGAGTCGCGGCGAGTTCGCTGGAAACTGCCGGAGATTACGCGACCGAACTGTCGAGCATCGTTTCAGAGCTAGCCACTTTGGACAAGAAAGATCGGTCGATCATTTTGGAGATCATCAACCTTCTGGATGTGATCCAGGCAAACACCGTCCGGTGCTTTATTCAAAGAGACTTTAATCTGGCGCAGACGGTCATCATAGATTACAAACGTTTTGACGAGCTGCTTGCCGAGCTCCGGAAAGCTAAATCAGATTCTCTTCCGAGCATCCTCCACTTCGTGGATACGCTTGAAAGAATAGCGCGCTGCCAGAGAGATATTGCAGACCTGGTGTCCCCGCCCATTTCATAAGCGAGGATCTTCCTTTGCAAACTGAGTAGTTCGGGATCGGTCAATACTTCCAGTCATTGCTTCATAAAGAAAAAGTACTTTTTCCGTTGCCACCAATAGGTCTCGATGACACCTGATGCCTGTTTTGGGCCTCTTTTTTTGACTCGCTGTCACCGTGCAGTCGCAAAGAACCTCGAGGGGATCCTCTAGTGAAAATCAGTCCTGCTGGCCGGTAATGGGCTGGACGGAGATCAGATACACGCTGGTCCCAAAATCTCCCAGTACCGCGATCTCGAAGGTCTGACCCACTGTGATCTGATACAAATTATTGCCGAGGGAATCCTGAGTAATGTTCCCGTTAAAGTTCAAAGTTAAGATCTGACCCGGAGTTACCATTACCCCCACCGACACGTTAGGGCCAAGGGAAGAATTACTCAACGCCAGATTCGGAGAGATCAAAGTGCTATTGCTCAGCACTTGGAAGTTCCCGATCGTCTGCAGGTAATACTGTAAATTCTGGTTTTGCGTTTCATTGGTAGTCGGAGTGGTAGAGTTTACTGTTTGATTCGAGGTCATTGTAGTGCTGTTGCTGGGTAGCGTTGTATTTTCCAAGACAGAGACTTGATTGATCGTGACATTGTTGTTTCCAATATTTTGCACGAACACCTGCAGGGTAAAGTTCGAGAGGATCGCGTACTGGATCGTGATGTTTCCCATGATGAGGTCGTTGCTGGTCTCCCACCATGCAGAGGAAGTAAAGTTCGCAATCGCGCCTAATCTTTCCAGGTTCGTATTCCAGTAGTTCGAAGGAATGGGAATCCCGATCGCGGCAGGGTTTAATAGAAAATAGGATCCAGAATCGTTTTGAAACGCGGTCACTGTGGGAGAGATATCGACTAAAAGCCCGGCAGACCCGCCTTGGGGAACATAGATACCACCACTGATTATTGAGGAGTTTATGAAACCGTTTTGGACGACCGCAGAATAATTCAGCCCGTTGTATGTTATTAGAGCGGAGCTGATATTGAAAGCGATTTGACTAAAAGTACCCGCGCCCAGCAGGTTTCCTCCCACAGTGATCGAGATATTCAGGACTTGCATCAGATTGATCTCGCCGTTCGTGGTCGTCGCATTATACCAGGAGATCGACGAATTGTCCAGGGCCAGAATGCCAACCTGAATCTGAGAATAATTGATGTACACGCTCGTGACATTCGCCGGAACATTCGGGGGATCGGTTAATTGGATGGAAAGCGTCCCCGAACCTCCAATTGACCTAAGGGACGAACCAGTAGAAGATTGGTTCACAACGCTCATTGTATTGGAAGATCCAAATGATGTTGTGGGATTTGCGTTACTCGAATCGAAAGAAGAGCTTTCTGAAGTACTCTGAGTATCGGCCAAAGAAAAAGTGGAAGTCAACGTTGTTCTTGCTTTAGTTGATGCCGATAGCGTTGCAGATCCGTTAGGTTCTTGCGTAATTGTGGTAGATGTATTCGACGTCACAGCGGTAGGAACGGAGGACGCACTATTTCCATCAGGTTGGGGAGAAGTGATGAACACAACAATAATTATCATCACTATGACGCAGGCGACAACTAAGATTCTCGATTTCACCATTTCAAGAAACCTCCTCAAGTAAATTGGGTAAGCATGCTGACGAGGATCACAAACTGCATCTGGGAATTTGATGCAATTACGTCCGTCGCAAAAATTCCGGTGTGAATCACCACACCCTTACCGTAAACGTGCGAGTAAACGGCGACGGTGCCCCCTGCCTTCAAGCTTTTGAGATTCCAGTACGCGATGACGCTATCGGACGAATTAGTCAGGTAGTTCTCTTCATGCCCCGCGTACGAGACAATGATGGGGATTTTTCCGTACGCATTTCTCAGGGCAGAGCTCGCTGGATTCGACGTGTTTGCAATGGCTCCCTGAACTTTGTATCCGGAGGTGTAAAAGTAGCCATAGATGCTCCCCACCCAGCTGGTCGCGCTTGTGTTCCAGAAGTTATACACTCCGGGCCACGCGGCGGATCCGTTAAATGCCCACCCGTGCCCGGAATACAGAGAGATTTTGTTTGCCTGAGGATAGTAATTTACTTCCGCTAAAAAGTTACAGGCGTCTACGATGATCAGTTTCCCTCCGGTCTGCACGAAATTCTTGTAATTGGAAAATTCGGGGCCGCTCAGATACTCGGAGAACCCAACCAAGACGACGTCAAACTTGCGTGAACCGCTAGAGGAAAAGAGTGCTCCATTCTGAACATCCACGTCTGTCAGGATGGGAGTCTTTGCCGGAATTATCCCCTTGGACTCTTCCTGCTGGATAAACGAGTACAGTCCGTAGCTATACCCCCATTGATTAGATAGAGTCAGGTTAAGGAGCTTTAGGTTGTTTGTAACAAAAGATCCTGGTTTTACCTTTAAGTTCAAATCGTAAAATTGGTAAAACGAATTTCCGTTCGCAGATCCAAAACCGTAGGCAGTGGAAGTGAAAATGGGGTTGATGATTGCCAACCTCAAGTTCTGAATTACCGCAATGCACGCTGGGCTGATTGATGCGGAGCTAATCATGCAGGTCGATTGCGAGCTTGTTATTCTGCTATTGGTGGAAGAAGAAGATGTATGGGGAGGAGGAAGAAAAGCAATGTCTGCAGAAGTGAATAGCCCGGCGCTGGAGGCAAATGGAACGACTGGAACTATCGCAACAGCGCTGAGTAGTAACTTTCTGGTTGTCTTTTCGTAACTCCTATGGAGTTTTCCATTGAACAATCAGAAATTCAGATCGTTTGCGGAATGTTCCTCTTCATGAAATATCTGCATTAAGACTAGGCAATCTGAAAGGTGAATTCAGATTTGGAATAAATAGGCAAGGGATTGTTCGCCGCAATTTCTGGGGGAGTAAGAATGTATTGCAATGTCGTTTTGATTGCGTGCTTAAGCTAAGATCATGAATTGGGAAACGAATAAAAGACCGCGGGAACAATAAACCCTATGCCCGCTGAGTCTGTAGATTCGTCTTTTTCTAAAACTGAATCTAGTTTTCCTCCTAGAAAGTTCGTTTTTGTCACGGGAGGAGTAATGTCCGGTCTCGGAAAAGGAATTTCCTCCGCCTCTATTGCAAAATTACTTCAGCTATCCGGTTATTCAGTAAGCTGCCTGAAAATCGATCCGTACCTCAACGTCGATGCCGGAACCATGAATCCGATCGCACACGGTGAAGTGTTCGTGACCGACGATGGCGGGGAAACAGACATGGACATAGGCAACTACGAACGGTTTCTAGACACAAACCTCACCCGCTCGCACAATTTGACCACAGGATCAGTCTATCTTCAGGTAATCGAAGAGGAGAGAAACGGGAAGTATCTGGGGAAA